>DATFFY010000001.1:0-8622 GCA_035249805.1 Acidimicrobiales bacterium
TGATTCACGCGTTCGTCCGTGCATTGCGCCGAGAGAATCGTCGCGACCAGCAACTGGAACGCACCGTCGTGGCGCAGCGCGAACAACTCGCGCGCCGTGCCCGGGTACTCCTCGGCGAGGCGCTGGTGGGTGCGCCGTGCCCGTCCGGCCGCCGTGCGCGGCCGTCGCTCCGGTCGGGGCGCGGGCGTGGGGGGCATCAGGCCGGCGAGGGTATCGCCGGTAGCGTTGCGTGGTGGACCTGCACTGGGTGACCGGCGGCGACGAGGCGGCCGCGGCGGCGGCCGAGGCCGGCGGCATGGTCCTCGTGCGCGAGCTCCTGCAGCTCCGGCTCCCGCTCCCGCTCGACGAGCCGGTCGACCTCGAGACGCGTCCGTTCGAGGTCGGCGCCGACGAGGCCGCGTGGCTCGAGGTCAACAACCGCGCGTTCGCGTGGCACCCCGAGCAGGGCGGATGGACGCTCGACCGGCTGCGGACGCGGGAGCAGGAGCCGTGGTTCGACCCGAAGGGGTTCCTGCTGCACGAGGAGGCCGGCCGACTGCTGGGGTTCTGCTGGACGAAGGTCCACGCGGACGAGACGCCCCCGCTCGGCGAGATCTACGTCATCGCGGTCGACCCCGACGTCCACCAGCGCGGCCTCGGCCGGCGCCTCGTGGTCGCCGGGCTCGACCACCTCCACGGCAAGGGGCTCGAGTGGGGGATGCTGTACGTCGACGCCACCAACGAGCCGGCGGTGCGCCTCTACCGGAGGATGGGGTTCACGGTGCACCACGTCGACCGCGGCTACCGACGCCGCCCGTGACGTCGCGCTACGACGCCGACCGGGCCCAGGTCGAGGCGCTCCTCGCAGGCCAGCCCCGCTACCGCGTCGACCAGGTGTGGCGCGGGCTCCACGAGCAGCTCGCCGCGCCGGCCGAGCTCACGAGCCTCCCGCGGGCGCTGCGGAGCGCCCTCGAGGAGGCGCTGCCCGCGGCCCTCACCCTCGCCACCGAGCGGGTCAGCGACGGCGGCGAGACGGTGAAGTGGCTCTGGACGCTCGCCGACGGCACGCAGGTCGAGACCGTGCTGATGCACTACCGGGACCGCTCGACCGTGTGCGTGTCCACGCAGGCCGGCTGTGCGATGGGCTGCGGCTTCTGCGCCACGGGGCAGGCCGGCTTCGACCGCCACCTCACCCCCGGGGAGATCGTGGAGCAGGTCGTGCAGGCCGCGCGCCGCGCCCGCGACGACCGGCGGCGGCTGTCGAACGTCGTGTTCATGGGGATGGGTGAGCCGCTGGCCAACTACGAGTCGACGTGGGCGGCCGTCGAGCGACTGCACGGGGACCTCGGCCTGTCGGCCCGGCACCTGACGGTGTCCACCGTCGGCATCGTCCCCGGGATCCGGCGGCTGGCCCAGGAGGCCCTGCCGGTGAACCTCGCAGTGTCGCTGCACGCCGCCGACGACGCCCTGCGCGACGAGCTGGTGCCGATCAACCGGCGGTACCCGCTGTCGACGCTCCTCGACGCGTGCGCCGGGTACCTCCAGGCGAAGGGCCGCCGCTTGTCGTTCGAGTGGGCGCTCATCGACGGCGTCAACGATCGGGACGTCGACGCCCGCAACCTGGTCGAGCGGTCCCGGAGCCTGCCGCTGCCGGCCCACGTGAACCTCATCCCGCTGAACCCGACGCCGGGCTACGCGGTGCGGGGCAGCCCGGCCCACCGCGTGCGGGCCTTCCGCGACCTGCTCAGGGCCAGCGGGGTGAACGCCACCGTCCGGCGCACCCGCGGCACCGAGATCGACGCGGCCTGCGGACAGCTGCGCGCCGAGCACACCATCCCCGTCGAGCTCGGTCAGCGCGCGCGCACGAGGACCGTGCGCTCGCGGTCGTAGCGGATCGCGTCGACCAGCACCTCGCCCGCTCGCACCCAGGCCCCGGACCACACCACGGAGCGGACGAGCTCGCCCTCCACGGCGGCGCCGTCGGCCACGACGCTCTCGCCCCCGCTCGCCTCGAGGTTGGCCCGCAGGTAGTCGGCGGGCGTGCCGCAGTCGACGAACGGGCCGTCGTGGGGGACGACCTCGAGACGACCCTCGTCGAGCGCGACCCGCCACGAGCGCTCGTAGAGCCCGGACGGCTCCGGTCGGAGCACGGCGACCTCGGACCACGGCAGGAGCGCGCCGGCGACGAGGCTGTCGTCCTCCAGGCGGTCGCCCCCGACCACGAGCACCCGGATCCGCTCGCCGTCCCAGCCCTCGAGGAGGGGCCCGACCCCGGAGGGGCACCAGGCATCGGCGTTGACGACCACCGCGCCCCGGCCGTCCAACCAGCCCCGGAGGAGGCCGAGCGCGCCCGCCGTCCCGAGGGGCACGTCGGCCTCGACCGAGCAGTGCACCCGGCCGTCGAGGTGCGACTCGAGCGCGGCCCGGTGGTGGTGGACGTTCACCGCGACCGCGTCGACGTGGGACGACACCCGACCGATCGCGAGGTCGACGAGCGGCACGTTGGCCACGGGGCACAGCGCCTTCGGACGCAGGAGCGTCAGCGGGCGCAGCCGCTCCCCTCGCCCCGCGGCGAGCACCACCCCTGCCACACTGTCGGTCATGGACACCACCCGGTGGACGAACCCGACCCAGCCCCAGACGCTCCAGTCCTCCGTCATCCTGCTCTACATCAGCGCCGCCTTTCAGATCCTCTTCTCCGCGGGGTCCGGCCTGGCCATCCTCATCGGTGGGGCCCGGGTCGCGGCCGGCTGGGGCGTGGCCAACGAGCGCAAGTGGGGCTACCAGCTCGCCATCGGCGCCGCGCTGCTGCCGTTCCTCCTGCTGATCGCGTTCAACCCGCTCGGCGACATCATCGACAACCTCCTCTTCCTGCTGCTGCTGATGGCCTTCGACATCGTGCTGCTCGCGCTCCTCCTGCACCCGCAGTCGCGGAGCTACCAGCGCACCTGGTTCCGGTAGCGCGACCTCGGCAAGGATCGACCCATGACCACCACCGTCAACGGCATCGCCGGGCTCAAGGAGCTCGTCGGCCAGCACCTCGGCCACAGCGACTACATGGAGATCACCCAGGAGCGGGTGAACCTCTTCGCCGACGCCACCGGTGACCACCAGTGGATCCACGTCGACGTCGAGCGGGCCACGGCCGAGAGCCCGTTCGGCGGTCCCATCGCCCACGGCTACCTCACGCTGTCCCTGGGGCCGGTGCTCGTCCCGCAGGTGGTGCGCGTCGAGGGCGTGAAGATGGCGGTCAACTACGGCTGCGAGAAGGTCCGCTTCCCGTCGCCCGTCCCCGTCGGCGCCAAGCTGCGGGTCGGCGTCGAGCTGCTCGAGGTCACGGACATCCCGGGCGGGTGCCAGGTGATCATGCGGTTCACCTTCGAGTGCGACGGCGCGCCGAAGCCGAGCTGCGTGAGCGAGAACGTCTTCCGCTACTACGAGTAGTGGTCCGCCGCGCCGTCGCCGTCGCCCTCGTGGCCGCGGTGCTGGCCGCGTGCACGGGGAGCGACGACGACTCGGGAGCGGCCGGGACGACGAGCAGAACGGAGGCGCCGGCGAACGTGCCGCCGACGACCACGACCACGGTCGTGCTGCCACCGCCCGAGCCGCTCCAGTGGTCGGGGTGCGGGCGCTTCGACTGCGCTCGCCTCCGGGTGCCGGTCGACTACCGGGACCCGGCCAAGGGCACCCTCGAGCTCGCCGTCGTCCGCCGGCCCGCGGGTGACCCCACCCGCAGGATCGGCACCTTGGTGATGAACCCGGGGGGCCCGGGCAGCTCGGGTGTCCGCCGCGTCGAGCGCGGGTTCATCGTCAGCCCCGAGGTGGCCGAGCGCTTCGACATCGTCGGCTTCGACCCCCGCGGCATCGGCGAGAGCACGCCGATCACCTGTGGGGCCGCCGTTCCCGCCTTCCGGGCCGTCGACCTCGCCCCCGACACCCCGGACGAGCAGGCGGCGCTCGAGGCGGCCGCGAAGGCGGTGGCAGACGAGTGCGCGGCCACCGAGGGGGCGCGGCTCGGGTACCTCGGGACCACCGAGGTGGTCCACGACCTGGAGGTGCTCCGGCGGGCCATCGGGGAGCCGCAGGTCAGCTTCGTGGGCCTGTCGTACGGCACGCTCATCGGCCTGCTCTGGGCGGACGCCTACCCGTCGTCGGTGCGGGCGATGGTCCTCGACGGCGTCGTGGACCCGGCCGAGGGTGGGCAGGCCACCTCGCCGGAGCAGCTGCGGGCGATCGAGGGCGTCATGAGCTCGATCGACGGGGCCTGCCTGTCGGACCCGGCCTGCCCGCTCCTCCCCGCCGGCGGGGTCACGGCGGCGTACGACGCGCTCGCCGTCAGCGTCGAGGCCGGCGCGGGCGCCCCGGTGGGTGTGGGGCCGACCCAGCTCGCGTACGCCGTCTTCTACGCCACCTACGGCAGCGAGCACTGGCCCCGGCTGTGGGACGCCATCGCCAGGGGGCTCCGGGGCGATCTGCGCGGGATCGCGGACCTGGCGACCGACTTCACCGATCTCGTCGACTACGCGCCGTTCTCGCTGATCACCTGCCTCGACGCCCCGCACCGGGTCACCGCTCCCGCCTGGCGCGTCGACGCGGCGCGCGGCGCACGGGTGTCCTCCCGCTTCGGCGCGATCCTCGCCAACGAGCTGCTCCCGTGCGCGTTCTGGCCCCAGTCGAGGGCGGTCCCCCGCGACGTGCGGGCGGAGGGGACCCCGCCGATCCTCGTGCTCGGGAGCACCGGGGACGTCGCGACGCCCTACGAGCAGGCCCGGCGGGTGGCCCAGGGGCTGGCGAACGGGGTCCTGCTGACGATCGAGATCGAGGGGCACATCGCAATCGGGGCCTCGGACTGCGCCACCGCGGCCGTCACCCGCTACCTCGTCGACCTCGCCCTCCCGCCCCCCGGCACCAGCTGCTAGCGCCCGGACCGCCTTGCGTCGCGGGGCACTCCACTCACTAGGGTCCCCGGCCGACGCACAGGGGGAGCACCGCCGCATGGACTACAACCTCGCCCAGGTCCACGAGGCCGTGGAGGCCGCCGTCCCGGACCGCGAGTGCATCGTGTGGCGGGACCGCCGGCTGACCTACGCCGACGTGGGCGAGCGCACGCGCCGCCTCGCCTCGTACCTCGCCGACGCCGGCCTCGGCACCCACCGCGACCGGGCCGGGCTCGGCGGCCACGAGTCCGGTCAGGACCACCTCGGCTGCTACCTCTACAACGGCAACGAGTACCTCGAGGCCATGCTCGGCGCCTTCAAGGCCCGGGTCGCGCCCTTCAACGTCAACTACCGCTACGTGGCCGAGGAGCTGCGGTACCTGCTGCGCGACGCGCGGGCGCGCGCCCTGGTGTTCCACTCCTGCTTCGCCGACCGGGTGGCGGAGGTGCGCGACGAGCTGCCGGACCTCCAGGTGCTGCTCCAGGTCGACGACGGCTCGGGCGGGCCGCTGCTGCCCGGCGCCGCCTGGTACGAGGAGGCGCTCGCCGCGGGCGACCCCGCCGGGCCCGCCGTCGACCCGAGTCCCGACGACCTCTACATCCTCTACACGGGCGGCACGACCGGCATGCCGAAGGGCGTCCTGTGGCGCCAGGCCGACATCTACGTCGGCGCGATGGGCGGCCGGAACCTCGGCACCGGCGCCGAGTGGGAGTCGCTCGAGCACATCGTGGAGGCCGCCCGCAACGGCGGCGCGAAGGTCCTCCCGGCGCCGCCGTTCATGCACGGCGCCGGGCACTGGGTGTCGTTCAACGCGCTGACCGGCGGCAACACGATCGTGATCCAGGACGACACGATCGGGTTCGATCCCGACGACGTGCTCCGCACCGTCGGGCGGGAGGGTGCGAACATGCTCCTCATCGTGGGCGACGCCTTCGGGCGCCCGCTCGTCGACCAGCTCGAGGCCGCCGCCGAGAAGGGCGAGCCGTACGACGTCTCCTCCCTCCTCCTCGTCGCGTCGGGCGGCGCGCCGCTGAACTCCACGCTGAAGGACCGGATCCTCGCCCAGCTGCCGACGGTCATGGTCATGGACGCGGTCGGGGCCAGCGAGACCGGCAGCCAGATGTCCCACGTGAGCGCGGCCGGCCAGCAGGCCACCACCGGCACGTTCACCCCCGGCCCCGGCGCGGCGATCGTGAGCGAGGACCTCCGCTCGGTGTGCCAGGCGGGCCACGAGGAGGTCGGGTGGCTCGCGCAGGAGGGCCGCGTGCCGCTCGGCTACCTGGGGGACGCCGAGAAGACCGCCCGCACGTTCCCCGTCATCGACGGCACGCGCTACTCGGTGCCGGGCGACCGGGCCCGGCTCACGGCCGAGGGGCTCATCGAGCTCTACGGCCGGGACTCGGTGACGATCAACTCCGGCGGCGAGAAGATCTTCGCCGAGGAGGTCGAGCAGGCGCTGGCCCACCACCCCGACGTGTACGACGTGGTCGTCGCCGGCCGGCCCTCCGAGCGCTGGGGCCAGGAGGTCGTCGCCATCGTGCAGCTGCGGGAGGGCGCCGCGACCGACGAGACCTCGCTCCTGGCGGAGGCCGAGTCCCACATCGCGCGGTTCAAGCTGCCGAAGGCGTTCCGCTTCGTGGACCACATCCAGCGCAGCCCCAGCGGCAAGGCCGACTACCGCTGGGCCAAGGAGCAGGCGACGGCCTGAGCGCTACAGGGGCTCGTCCACGTCGAAGGCGCTCGGGCGGCCGCCGGCCTTCTCCGCCTGGATCTCCTGGAGGTTCGTCCAGGCCAGCAGGAACGCGAAGAGCCCGGCATAGACCTGGTCGTTGCGGATCGCCCAGAGGCCGCCGAGGGCAGCGACGACCACGGACGTCCGACGGGCCGCGGGCGTGCCGAACAGCTCGCTCACGACGTTCCCCCCGTCGAGCGGACGGATCGGGAGCAGGTTGGCCACCGACCACCACAGGTTGGCGAACGCGGTGAACGTCACCGCGCCCCGCACCCAGAGGTCCTGCTGCCAGTACCAGTCGGAGCCCTCGAGGTGGCGGGCCGGCAGCCAGAGCAGCAGCAGCGCGACCGCCGAGCCGGCGACGCTCACGAACACGCTGCGGGCCCGGTCGAGCCGCCGTCGGCTGAGCGTGACGCCCCCGAACCCGTGCAGCACGATCGACGAGGGGTGCCCGAACACCTTGAGCGACACGGCGTGGCCCAGCTCGTGCACGAGGATCGACACGAAGGTCACGGCGATCCACACGAAGACGAGCGAAACGGACTCCTCGGCGTAGCGCAGCCCGAACAGGGCGGCGATCACGAAGAACACCGGTTCGACGCGCACCGGGATCCCGGCGATGCGGAAGTGGGCGCGCTCGGCCATCGGGGCAGCCTACGGTTCGCCGCCGCCTCCCAGGGGTAGGGCAGCCGCATGCCGGATGCGACGCGCCTCATGACGACCGTGCCCCTGGACCTGCCGCTCGACGCAGCCCACGTGGCCGAGGCGATCGAGGCCCTGGGCGGGGCCGCGCTCGCGTGCACGACCTGCGCCGACGCCTCCCTGGGGAACGGCGACGCCGAGGAGCTGCACGCCTGCGTGCGCGCGTGCATCACCGCCTCGGACGTGTGCGCCGTCGCCGCCCGGACGCTGTCGCGCGCCGGCGGCTACGACGTGCCCGTCGTACGCAACCTCCTCGAGGCCGCGGCGAAGGCCTGCGCGACCTGCGGTGAGATCTGCGACCAGCACGCGGACGTGCACAAGCACTGCCGTGTGTGCGAGGAGGCCTGCCGCCGGGCGGAGCAGGCCGTGCAGCAGCTCCTCGTGAACCTCGCTGCCGTCCTGGTCTGAGCGCCAGGAGCCGGTTGGGGGCGGGACGGGCCTCGTCCATAGGCTTCGGGCCGATGCCGGACCGATCCCCCGACGCGCTGCCTGAGGGCGAGGAGAAGGTGGCGGCCGTCCGGTCGATGTTCGACGCGATCGCGCCCCGCTACGACCTCGTCAACCGCATCATGACGTTCCGCATGGACGTCGGCTGGCGGCGGCGGACCGTGCGCTCGCTCGGCCTGAGCACCGGCTCGACGGTGCTGGACCTCGCGTGCGGCACCGGCGACCTCTGCCGCGAGCTGGCCGTCCACGGCCTTCGACCGATCGGCATGGACCTGTCCTTCGGCATGCTCGCGGCGGCCCGGACGGAGGCCCCGCTCGTGCACACCGACGTCCTGCGCCTGCCGGTCCGCGACGGTGGCGTCGGTGGTGCGACGTGCGGGTTCGCGCTGCGCAACCTCGAGTCGCTCCCCCCGTTCTTCGCCGAGCTCGCGCGCGTGGTGCGGCCCGGTGGGCGCATCGCCCTGCTGGACGTGGCCGAGCCGCCGAACCGCCTGCTCCGCTGGGGGCACGGCATCTACTTCGGCAGGATCGTGCCGTTCATCGGCGGGCTCCTGTCGGATCCGGCCGCGTACCGCTACCTCCCGCGGTCGGTCGCGTACCTGCCGGAGCCGGAGGTGATGCTGGGCCAGCTGGCCGACGCCGGCTTCGTCGACGTCGAGCGCCGGCTGCTGTCCGTGGGCATCTCCCAGCTCGTCACCGCCACCCGCCGCCACGTGCAGCCGGCACCGTGAGCGAGCCCACCGCAGGTCTCGTCGCCCGCACCCGGCGTCTCGCCGAAGCCCCGGACCTGCTCGGCGCCGCGGGCGCCGACGGCCTCCTGCACGC
>DATFFY010000002.1:0-4628 GCA_035249805.1 Acidimicrobiales bacterium
ACATCGACGGGGACGACCCGGCCGCCTGGGAGCTGCGCAACCTCGCCACGGTCGGCCGGGCCCTGTGCGCCGCCGCCCTGGTCCGCGAGGAGAGCCGGGGCGCCCACACCCGCGCCGACCACCCGGACCTGCGCGCCGACCTCCGGACCCGGTTTGTAGCCTCGAACCGATGAGCGAGCACACCTCCACGCCCGCGGGCTGGCACCCCGATCCGTTGGGGCGGCACGAGCACCGCTACTGGGACGGCACCCAGTGGACCGAGCACGTGTCCTCCCACGGCAAGCAGTCGGTCGACCCGCCGGTCGGCCACGCGCCGGTGCCGACCGTCGGCCGCAGCAGCGACAAGATCGTGCGCGACGTGGAGAAGACCGGCGCGACGGCGGCCCCGGGCGGCGGGACGATCTTCACCGAGCCGGTCCTGGTGGTGAACCAGAAGGCCAAGCTCATCGAGGTCAACAACGAGTACGCGATCTTCGACCAGAACGGCACCCAGATCGGCGCCGTCCGCCAGGTCGGGCAGTCGATGGCGAAGAAGATCCTGCGGGTCGTGGCCTCCGTCGACCAGTTCCTGACCCACAAGCTCCAGGTCGTCGACACCACGGGACGCGTGCTCCTCGCGCTGACCCGTCCGGCCAAGCTCGTGAAGTCGCGCATCCTCGTCCAGGACGGCCAGGGCAACGACCTCGGCGCCATCGTCCAGCAGAACGCCATCGGCAAGATCCGCTTCAACCTCGAGGCCCACGGCGAGGTGCTCGGCTCCATCAACGCCGAGAACTGGCGGGCGTGGAACTTCAACATCGCCGACGCGGAGGGCACCGAGGTGGCCCGCATCACGAAGACGTGGGAGGGCCTCGCGAAGACGATGTTCACCACCGCCGACAACTTCGTGGTCCAGATCCACCGGCCCCTGGAGGACCCGCTGCGGTCCCTCGTGGTGGCGGCCGCGCTGGCCGTCGACACGGCCCTCAAGCAGGACAGCCGCGGCCTGGGCTGACGCCCGAGGCATCCCGTGCCCCTCCCCGACCCCCACGCCGGCGCCGTCCGCGAGGCCGTCGCGCGCGCCCTGGCAGAAGACCTCGTCCCGCTCGGCGACCTGACCTCCGCCCTGCTGCCGGCCGGCGTCACGGCCGAGGCCCGCTTCGTGCCGCGGGCCGACGGGACCCTCGCCGGCACCGCCTGCGCCAGGGAGACCTTCACCCAGCTCGACCCCGCGATCGACGTGGCGTGGACGGCGACCGACGGCGACCGCATCGCGGCCGGCCAGGTCATCGGCACCGTCCGCGGCCCCCTCGCCCCGATCCTCACCGGCGAGCGCACGGCCCTGAACTTCCTCTGCCACCTCTCCGGCATCGCCACGCTCACCCGGGCCTTCGCCGACGCGGCGGCCGCCGGCGGCCCGGCTCGCATCTGGGACACCCGCAAGACCACGCCGGGTCTCCGCACGCTCGAGAAGGCCGCGGTGCGGGCCGGCGGCGCGGTCAACCACCGGGCCAACCTCTCCGACTGGGTGATGTTCAAGGACAACCACCTCGCCGTCCTCGGCATCGCCGAGGGCGTCGCGGCCGCGAAGGCGGCGTGGCCCGGCCGGCTGGTGCACGTCGAGGCCACCGACCTCGACGAGCTCGCGCAGGCCCTCGAGGCCGGCGCCGACGCCGTGCTCCTCGACAACATGGCGCCGGAGGAGGCGAAGGCCGCCGTCGCCCTCGTCGACGAGTGGTCGGCCGCGCTCGGCACCCGCCCGCTCCTCGAGTGCAGCGGCGGCATCACGGTCGAGAACGCCGCCGCCTACGCCGCCACCGGTGTCGACCTCCTGTCGACCAGCCAGATCACCCAGTCGGCCCCCGCCCTCGACATCGGCCTCGACATCGGCGACCGGTAGATTCCGGCCTCGTGCTGCTGCTGGCGATCGACGTCGGGAACACCCAGACCGTGGTGGGCCTCTACGACCTGGATCCCAGCGCGTCCGTGAACCTGGAGCGTCGGCTCGCCGACTCGGCGCTGATCGACCACTGGCGGATCGCCACCAACGCCGAGCGCACCGCGGACGAGCACGCCCTCGTCCTGCAGGAGTTCCTCGGGTTCCACGGGTCCACGTGGGACGACAACGACATCCAGGGGATCGCCGTGTGCTCGTCGGTGCCCCGCGTGACCGGCGCGCTGCGGCGCATGTCCGAGCGGTACTTCGGCTTCCCCGCGCTGGTGGTGGAGCCGGGCATCCGCACCGGCCTGCCGATCCTGTACGACAACCCGAAGGAGGTCGGCGCGGACCGGATCGCCGATGCGGTCGGGGCCTTCGACCTCTTCGGCGGCCCGACCATCGTCATCGACTTCGGCACGGCCACGACCTTCGAGGCGATCTCGGAGAAGGGTGAGTACCTCGGGGGCGCCATCTTCCCTGGCATCGACATCAGCCTCGACGCGCTGTTCGCCCGCGCTGCCGCGCTGCGCCGCGTCGAGCTCGTCGAGCCGCGGTCGGTGATCGGCCGCAGCACCGTCGAGTCGATCCAGTCCGGCGTGATCCACGGCTACACGAGCCTCGTCGACGGCATGTGCGAGCGGATCTCCAACGAGCTCGACGCCGAGACCACCGTGGTGGCCACCGGCGGGCTCTCGGGCCTCATCGGTCCGATGTCCGCGGCGATCGACCACGTGGAGCCGTGGCTCACGCTCCACGGCCTGCGCCTCATCTACGAGAAGAACGCCGGATGACTCCCTACCGGTTCGAGCCGACGGTCACGCTGGCCGAGCTGCGCGCCGCGCACGGCCACCTGGCGCCGGGCGAGGAGACCGGCACCACGGTCACCGTCGCCGGCCGGGTCATGCTCCACCGGCCGCAGGGCAAGCTCGCCTTCGCCACGCTGCGGGACGGCACCGGAGCCGAGGTGCAGCTGTTCGCACTGGCCGCGGTGACCGAGGACTTCGACGGGTTCAACGGCATCAGCCTGGGGGACTGGGTCGGGGCCACGGGCGAGGTCGTCGCCACCAAGAAGGGCGAGCTGTCGGTCAAGGTCGCGTCCTGGACGATGCTGGCGGAGACCCGGCGCGGGTTCGGCGATAAGTGGAAGGGCATCGCCGACGTGGACACGCGGTACCGCCAGCGCTACGTCGACGTGTGGGCCAACCCGGAGAGCCGGGACACGCTGCTCGCGCGCAGCCGCATCGTGACCCTCACCCGGCGCTGGCTCGACGACCGCGGGTTCGTCGAGGTCGAGACGCCGATCTTCCACCCGATCCCCGGGGGCGCCCACGCCCGGCCCTTCACCACGCACCACAACGCGCTCGACATGGACCTGTACCTGCGCATCGCGCCGGAGCTGTACCTGAAGCGCCTCGTGGTCGGTGGCTTCGAGAAGGTGTACGAGATCGGCCGGGTGTTCCGGAACGAGGGGCTGTCGACGCGGCACAACCCCGAGTTCACGATGCTCGAGCTGTACCAGGCGTACGCCGACTACCACGACATCATGGCGCTCACCGAGGAGCTCGTCGCCCACCTGGCCGCCGAGGTGTGCGGCTCGACCAAGGTGACCTACGGCGGTCGCGAGCTCGACCTCACCCCGCCGTGGCGACGGGCCACGCTCGGTGAGCTCATCGAGGAGCACGCGGGCGTGCAGGTCGACCACCGCATGGACGTGGCCGAGCTGCGCCGCATCGCCGAGGAGCACGGCGTGGAGGTCGACCCCGCGTTCGGGCCCGGCAAGCTCGTGCTCGAGATCTACGAGAAGACGACGGAGGCAGAGCTCTGGGGGCCGGTGTTCGTCACCGACTACCCCAAGGAGGTGTCGCCGCTGGCCCGGGACCACCGCGAGGTGCCAGGGCTCGTCGAGCGGTTCGAGCCGATCGTCGCGGGACGAGAGCTCGGCAACGCGTTCTCCGAGCTCGTGGACCCCGACGAGCAGCGGGCCCGGTTCGAGGACCAGGCCCGCCAGAAGGCGGCGGGCAACGACGAGGCGATGGTCCTCGACGAGGACTACCTCCGGGCCCTCGAGTACGGGCTGCCGCCCACCGGGGGGCTCGGCATCGGGATCGACCGCCTGGTCATGCTGCTCACGGACACGGCGTCGATCCGCGACGTCGTCCTGTTCCCCACGCTGCGGCCCGAGCAGGGCTGAGCGCGGGTGGGGGAGCGGACGGGCGTCCGCGTCCTCTCGGCCCTCGCGCCGGCCACGATGCTCGCCGTCGATCCGTGGGGGTGGTTCCCCTTCGGCCCCGTGAAGTGGGCCCTCGTGTCAACCCTCGCGCTCGCCGCTTCGGCGCTCGTCTTCCGGACGCGGCCGGTCGCGGTGCCCCGCATCCTCGCTGGCGCGCTCGCCATCCTGCTCGCCTGGCTCTCGCTCGCCGCCGCCCTCGGCGCCGATCCCCTGTACGCGTGGATCGGCACCCCCGAGCGCCGCTTCGGCGTCGTCACCTGGGCGCTGTGCGGGCTGCTGCTGTTGGTCGGCCTCGCCCTCGACGGCGAGCGGGACGCGCGATGCGTCGTGACCGGCACCCTCGTCGCCGGAGCCGGGGTGGGCGCGGTGGCCACGCTCGAGGCGCTCGGTTGGGAGCCGGACGTGCTGAACGTCGGCCGCCGCCTCACGGGCACGTTCGGGTCGGCCGCGTACCTCGGCGCGGCGACCGCGCTGCTGCTC
>DATFFY010000003.1:0-5074 GCA_035249805.1 Acidimicrobiales bacterium
TCGAGCTCGGACGCCAGGGGCGAACCGTCATCCTGTCCAGCCACCTGATGGCCGAGGTGCAGGAGATCTGCGACCGCGTGGCCGTGATCGCCGCCCTCCCGCAGGAGCTGCACCCCGCCGTCACCCGCCACGCCGCCGCCCGGCGCGAGTTCCGGGCCATGCACGCCCGCCTCTCGGGCACGCTCCCCGCGTGGCGCATCGTCCCGCCGGCGCCGGTCGAGGAGCTGCAGGCGATCTACGTCGAGGCCGGCGCCACCTTCGGCGTGCCGTGGCAGCACCTCGCCGCCATCAACCTCGTCGAGACGGGGATGGGCCGCATCCGCGGCACATCGACCGCGGGAGCACAGGGTCCGATGCAGTTCCTGCCCGCCACGTGGGCCGCCTACGGCGCCGGCGGCGACATCAACGACGTGCGCGACGCCATCTTCGGCGCGGCCCGCTACCTCGCCGCCAACGGGGGCGCCGGCGACATCACGAACGCGCTCTGGAACTACAACCACAGCGACCACTACGTGCTCGGCGTGCAGCTCTACGCGGACCTGATCACCGAGAACCCGAACGCGCTGCGAGCCATGCACCTCTGGGGCGTCTGGTACCTCACGACCAACGGCGACGTGTACCTCCCCGTCGGCTACGACGCACCCGCCCCCATCCCGGTGTAGCTCGTCTAGGTTCCGCCTCGTGGACGGGGCGCGCGCCATCCAGAACCTGCTCGGCGAGTACTGCGAGCGCATCGACGCGGGCGACTTCGCCGGCGTCGGAGAGCTGTTCGCCGGCGGCGCGCTGGCCGACGAGCACGGCACCGAGCTGGCCCGGGGGGCCGAGGCGGTCGCCGCCTTCTACACCAGGGGCACGCGACTCCACGACGGGAGCCCGCGGACCAAGCACCTCGTCGTCAACAGCGTCATCGACGTGGACGAGTCGGTGGGCACGGGCACAGCCCGGTCCTCCTACCTCGTCCTCCAGGGCGTCGAGGGCCAGCCCCTCCAGCCGATCATCACCGGGCGCTACCGGGACGCCTTCACCCGGGTCGACGGCACCTGGCGCTTCGCCGAGCGCCGGTTCCTCGTCGACCTGGTCGGCGACCTCTCGGCCCACCTGCGATACGACCTCTAGAAAATCGCCCGCGCGGCGGTTTGCGGCGGGCCCGGATGGGCATGACGGCCGCATGCCGTCGACCGACCTGGCTACCGCACGTCGCGCCCGACCCCATCGGCGTCCTGCCCACGTGTCCCGGGCCTCTCGCCCGGCCCGGTGGGAGCCGCCGTCCCTGGAGCACCCGGACGCGATGCCCGAACGCGTCCTCCACGATCCGCCGGCCCGCCACTTCGGCACCACGGCGATCCCCGCCCGGCACCATTGGGTCCTCGACACCCTGATGGTGCTCGGCGGGGTCGTCGTGCTGCTGATCCTCTTCGTGGCCTAGGAGCGGGCCCGGCCACAACGGTCGGAATGATCCAAACGGTCCATCGTGCACGGGGGTTCGATGGGGCACCCTGAGGGCATCCATCGGGCCGCGGCCCCGCCGCGGTGACAAGGGGGTCCTCGTGAAGAAGGCATGCGCGGTGCCGCTGGTGCTGGTGGCCATCGTCCTCGTCGGCCTCGGCGTCTACGCCGTCGAGCGCGGCTTCGACGCCCGGGAGCAGATCCGCGACCAGCTCGCGGCCAACGACGTGACCACGCCCGCCGGCGCGTCGATCCCGAACGCCCGCGTCGACGACGCAGCGACCGCGCTGTCCCTGGCGCAGTTCGTGGACGGCGCGATGCGCGAGGCCACCGACGGCCGTCGCTACGACCAGATCGCCCGCTACCTCACCGCCACCGGCGCGGAGACGAACGATCCGGCCGCGGCCGCGATCGGCACCGACGGGCAACCGGTGGAGAACCCGCTGCGGGCCGCCGCCTTCGAGGTCTCCACGGCCACGAACGGCCTCTACACCTCGGTCATGGCGTTCCACATCGGCGAGCTCGCCATCGGCCTGGGCATCGTCCTGCTCGTGCTGGGCCTCGGCCTCGGCACGGTCGGCGTGGTCTTCGCCGGTCTGACGGTGCCCGCGGTCGTCCGCCGGCACCTGCACCTCCCCCACGTCCGCGCACCACGTCTCGCCGAGCGCTACTCCCACACGCGCACGTAGTCGACCTCGGTGGTGGCGGGCAGCGGCGTCTTGGCGTCGTACGCGTTCGGCGACACGCCCAAGGCCTGTGTGATGGCGACCATGAACGGGTGGTCGAACGGCTGGGGTGCGGCGAGCGGCGCCAGCGGCGAGATCTCGTGGTCGATGCACACGTTGCCGTCGTAGATGATGCGGATGCGCGTCTCGGACCACTCGGCGACGTAGCTGTGGAACTGCGCCGGGTTGAGCAGGCAGTAGTTGTCCGTCATGTCGACGAAGTTGGTGCTCGCGTAGTGGATGAACGGGATGGCCCGATCGTTGTGCAGGCTGAACACCTCGGCGATGTCGATCTCCCCGGAGTACGGCCACGGGCCGTACTTGGGAACGTCCGGCCACAGCCAGATGGCCTCCTGCAGGCCCTTCACCTTCGTGGCCGGGAACTTGGCCCGCACCTCGAAGCGCCCGTACGTCTGGCTGAACTTCGTGAACGTCGAGACCGAGCCGCTCGTGACGTTCGTCCGGAACGTGCGGCCGCCGCTGGTCTGGCAGTTGAACGGGAGCAGCTTGCGGCGGGCCGTCAACCGGAGCACCCCGTTGGCGACCGAGACGTTGGCGGGATCGTCGACGAAGCACGCGCCACCGGGGCTGAACCCGCTCGACGCGGTCCTCTGCGGCACCCACTTGGTGCGGTCGAGCGCGGTGCCGGCGAACTCGTCGGAGAACGTGCACGCCCACGTCCCCCCGTCCGGCTTCGGCAGCAGGACCCCGCACGGGTCCGTGACGACGGGCTCCGGCTCAGGCACGGGCTCGACGACCGGCGTGATGCGCTGCAGCCACCAATAGAAGAAGGACCAGTCCGCACCTGCGGGGCTCGTCCCGGCGACGAGTGCACCGGTCATGACCAACATCGCGACGAGGGCCCGGAGGCGGGGGCGTCGGGGACGGATTCTGGGACGCACGGCGGTGCTCACGGCGCTACCTCGGGGGGTTCACCCGGCCCTCTCGGGCGGTCTGGTCGCAGCTAGGCCGCGATGCGGCGTCGTGAAGGTACTACTTCCAGACCCGCACGTAGTCGATCTCCAACGTGCCGGGGAGCGGCGTCACCGCAGGGTCGAACGCGTTCCCCGTGACACCGAGGTTCTGCGTCAGGGCGATCATGAACGGGTGGTCGAACGGCTGCGGGGACACCAGCGGTGACAGCGGGGTGATCGTGTCGTAGATGCACGTCTTGCCGTCGAAGAGGATCCGGATGCCGGTCGTGGTCCACTCGGCGACGTAGGTGTGGAACTGCGTCGTGTCGAGCAGGCAGTAGTTGTTCGTCACGTTGGCGTTCCACCCGCCGTAGTGGAGGAACGGGATGGCCCGATCGGCGTAGAGGCTGTACACCTCCGCGATGTCGATCTCCCCCGAGTAGGGCCACGGCCCGTACTTCAGGGGGTTGTCCGGCCAGAGCCAGAGTGCCCCCTGCAGGCCCTTGACCCGGACGTCCGGGAACTTGGCCCGGATCTCGAAGCGCCCGTAGGTCTGGCTGAACTTCGTGTACGTCATGACCGAGCCGGCCGTGTACAGGGTGTCGGTGACCTCGCCACAGCTCACGGGCTCGGCCTCCCGGCGGACGGTGAGACGCAGCGAACCGCCGGACACGGACACGTTCCCCGGGGCGTCCATGAAGCAGCCGACCCCCCCGGCCGTGAACCCGCTCGCCACCGTCCGCTGGGGCACCCACCTCGTGCGATCGAGCGTCATGCCGTCGAACTCATCGGTGAAGGTGCAGACCCAGCTCCCGCCGGTGGGCTTGGCGAGGGTGACGCCGCCGCAGCTCGGCCCCGCCGGCGTCGTCGTGCTTGTGGTCGGCTGCGTCGTCGTCGTGGTGGTGGTCGGCTGCGTCGTCGTCGTGGGCCGCGTCGTGGTCGTCGTGCGCGTCCACGGGGGGCGGGCCGCACCCGCCGGGAGCGTCGACGCGACGAGGCTGGCCGCCAGGAGGAGGAGGCCGAGCACGGCTCGGCTTCGGGAGAGGCGTGGCGTGGCGCGGTGGACGGTCATGTACGCAGGATCGGCCCCTGCGGGCGGATCGTGAGGCGCGATCGCCGAAATGAGCCGGACGGCTCAGCCGCGATGGTCGCAACACGGGCAGTTCGGACGCGCGACGATCGCCGTGTGGAGGACGGCGACCGGATGCTGATCCCTTGCAGCGGGGGGCCGTCCATGCGCCGGTTGGTCCGGTTCCCGCCACCGGTGGAGATCGAGGAGACCGGCGGTGTCTACGTGCTCGTCGACGACGACGCCGCGCCGGAGCGATGGCGGTACGACTTCGTCGCCGAGGGCTCGCCCTGACCGCCGGGGGGTAGGCGCGAACGCGGCGGGTGTCCGGAGGTGGTGCCATGCGCTTCGAGGACCGAGCAGGAGCGGGCCGAGCCCTCGCCGAGCAGCTCGATCGGCTCGAGCTCGCCGATCCCGTCGTGCTGGGGCTCCCCCGCGGCGGGGTGCCGGTGGCGGCCGAGGTGGCGCGCGCCCTGGGGGCGCCGTTGGACGTCTTCGTCGCCCGCAAGGTCGGCGCGCCGGGCCACGAGGAGTACGGCATCGGCGCGGTCGCGGAGGGCGGCGTCCGGGTGGCCGACGAGGCGATCCTCCCCCGCCTCGGCATCACGCCCGACGTGTTCGACCGTCTGGCGGCGCGGGCCGACGCGGAGGTCGTCGCCAACGTGGAGCGCTTCCGGCAGGGCCGGCCACTCCCGCGGATCAGCGGGCGGGTAGTTGTCCTCGTCGACGACGGCCTGGCCACCGGCATGACCGCGCTGGCCGCCCTCCGCGCCCTGCGCCGGCTCCAGCCGGCCCGCCTCGTGCTGGGCGAGCCCGTGTGCGCCGCGTCGGCGGTGCGCCAGCTGGAGGAGGAGGCCGACGACATCGAGTGCGTCCACCAGCCCGAGGAGTTCCACGCGGTGGGGGCCTGGTACGTCGAC
>DATFFY010000004.1:0-14965 GCA_035249805.1 Acidimicrobiales bacterium
ACCGCGCCCGGTGGATCGTGCGCGTGGTGCTGTCCCTGCTCACGGTCCCGGGCGCCAGCGCGGCGGAGGAGCGCCGCCTGGTCGAGCGCTTCGTCGCCCCCGTCGTCCTCTAGCGGCCGCGGAAGCCGTCCCTCCGGGTCCCGCTCGATCCGGGCGCGCGGAGCCGGCAGTGAGGCGGCCGGAGGCCGCCGGTCATGGGAGGGCTATGGGCCAGTCGTCGGCCCGCAGCGCGGCGTCGGTGCCGCCGTCCATGGTGACGACGGTGCCGCAGAAGAAGCCCGCGTCGGGGCCGAGCAGGAAGGTGACGAGCGCGCCCACCTCGTCGGCGGTGCCGGCCCGTCGCGCCGGGATCGGGAAGATGTCGCCGAGGCCGAGGACCATGTCCTGGATGTCCTCGGTCATGGGCGTGGCGATGAGGCCGGGGGCGACCGCGTTCAGCCGGATGCCCGAGCCGGCCCACGCCTCGGTCCCCGCCTGCCGGCGCACCCAGCGGGCGAGCGCGAGCTTCGACGCGGCGTAGGCGCCCACGCCGTCGCCCGCGACCTCGAGCGCGGCCGCCTCGTCCCCGGCCAGGCAGGCCTCGACCACGTGGAGCGGCAGCCCCGGCTGGGTGGTCGTCGAGTTCGAGCTGATGGCGACGGCGCTCGCGCCCTCGCCGTGGGCCAGCAGCGGGCGCAGCCCCTCGAGCGTCGCGATCGCCCCGAAGTAGTTGATGGCCGTGACCAGCCGGCCGTCGTCGTGGGTCACGCCGGCGCCGGCCACGAGACCGTCGAGCCGACCGCCCGACAGCTCGGTCACCGCCTCGACCATCGCGGCGCGCCCCTCGGGCGAGCCGAGGTCCGCGATCACCTCCGCGTCGCGCACGTCGACGCCGACCACCGTGTCCCCGGCGGCTTCGAGCCGGCGCCGGGTGGCCGACCCGATCCCCCCGGCCGACCCCGTCACGCAGACGAGGGTCATGTCATGTCCGGGCCTGGATCCAGGCGGCGAGCAGGTCGGCGACCTCGTCCCGCCCGCCGGTCTCGAAGTAGTGCTCACCCGGCACCAGCTCGAGGCCCTTGTCCTCTGCCGCGAGCGCGTCGTGGATGGCGTGGGCGTCGCTGGGGAACACGCCCCGGTCGGCCAGCGACTGGACGACGAGCGACGGCACGGTGATCCGGGCCAGGTGCGGCGCCCCCTGGCACTGCGATGCCTCGAGGCTCCACATCGACAACCACGAGCGCAGGCTGCTCGTCGCCCCGATGCCGAACGGGCCGAAGTTCGCCCACTTCGGGTCCCCGGCGTAGCAGCCCGGCTCGCGGTCCGACGGGTCGAGGGTGAGGTCGGCGAAGCGGAGGTCGGCCCACATGCGGGGGATGCCGAACAGCCGGTCCCAGGCCCCGGCCGCCTGCAGCCGCTCGAGCTCGCGCCGGACCCAGGCGGTGATGCGGTGGTTGCGGGCCCGCTGCCCGGCTCGGTAGCGCTCGACGAACTCCGGCGCGTACGGCGGGCCGTGGGCCGGGTCGAACATGTCGAGCTCGGGGTCCACGGACAGCTGGTCGGCCTCGTCGACGACGGAGGGGTCCATCCACGCGGTCATCACCTCGGGGCGGCCGGGGTGCGCGTTGAGGGAGACGTAGAGGTCGGCCGGCGGCAGCTCGAGGACCGCGTCGGGCAGGCGCAGGTCGTGGGTCGGCGCGATGTTCGGCTCGGTCGCCTGCGACTGGTACGCGCCCATCAACGAGCCGCCGCCCGAGTTCCCCACGATGACGACGACCTCCGCGCCCGCCTCCTCCCGCAGCCAGCGCACCCCAGCGCCGATGTCGACGAGGGCGTGCTCGAGGAGGAAGAACGGCTCGTTGCCGCGGTACCGCGTGTTCCACCCGAGGAAGCCGATGCCCCGCTCGGCCAGCGGCTCGCCGAGGTAGTGCTCGCTGAAGTCGACGTTGTAGTGGGTCGCGATGCAGGCGACGCGGGGCCGTCCCCCGTCGGGCCGGTGGTACAGGCCCTGGCACGGGTGGGGTCCGTGGCCCGCGCGCGACCCGCTCGGTGACGACAGCGCGACCCAGTCCCGTTCGACCATGGCGGCGCAGTCTTGCCGCGCACGCGGTAGAACGCACGGGTGGCGACGGACCCAGGGGCGCAGCGAAGGGTCGCGCTCGGGCTCGCCGCGGCGGTCGTCGTGGTCGCGGCGGGCGGTGTCGGCGCCGCCCTGGTGGTCGAGGACGACGACGACGAGACCACCACGACGACCCTCGCGATCAGCGAGGCGGGGGAGGAGCTGCTCGACCGCCTGGCCCTGGCGCGCGGGTCGGCGGCCCACGTGATCCTCTCGTCGTCACCCGAGGACGTGGCGGCCCAGAAGGTCACGGTCGAGCTGTGGCGCACCGCGGACGGCGATCTCCGGCAGGACCTCGTCCTGGAGGCCGGCTCGCTGCGGAGCGAGACCCGCACCCTCCAGCGGTCCGACGGCGACGTGTTCTGCCAGCGGGCCACCGAGTCGGAGTGGACCTGCCGCGAGCTCGGCACCCGGGACGAGGGCGACGCGGTGGCGGGCGGCCTCGTCGAGGCGGCGGCCAGCGACCTGCAGGGCGCCGACGTGCGCACCTCCGACGTCGAGATCCTCGGCCGGCCCGCCCGCTGCTACGAGGTCGTCGCCGCGGCGGGCAGCCGGAGCGCCCTCTGCCTCGGGGAGGACGGCACGCCGCTGCGCCTGACCGTCCAAGGGCGTGAGCTGACGGCCACGGTGGTGGACGAGGCGGTCCCCGACGAGGTGTTCGACCCACCGGCCGAGCCCCTCCCCGCCGTGGCGGCCTCGTCCTCCACCGCGGCCTGAGTCAACCCAGCCCGAGGCGGGCCGCGACGGCCGCGTGGTCGTGGGCCTCGAGGACCGAGCCAGCCAGCGCCCACACGCCCTCGAACACCTCTGCCGGCGCGCCGGCCCGCATCCCACCGAGCAGCTCGGTCCGGTCCTCCACGTTCATGGCGGGGAGCATGACGGCCAGGGCGGCCCCCATCTCCTCCGGGGGGATCGAGCCGACGATCGCCTGGTGGATGGCCAGCACGGCCTCGACGCCGACGGCCGCCTCGAGCGCCGGCATGATCACGCGCTCTTCGACGTCCTGGTGCTCGAGGTAGGCGGAGGTGAACGACGCCAGCTCGACGTAGAGGGTGCGGCATGCCGGCCCCCCGGTCCGGGGGTGCGCGTCGGCCGCCGCGAGCGCCCACGCCCGCAGGTCCTCGAGCCGAGCCTCCAGCGTGAGGTGGTCGAGCTCGACGCGCTCGGCCAGGTCCGGCAGCTGCTCCACGAGCACCGGCTGGATGGCGGCGTCCTCGTGCTCGGCGTGCGTGACGAGGAGGTGCGCCAGGCCGGCCACCTGCTCGGCCAGCGCGAGGCGGGCGGCGCGGTCGGCCGGGTCGATGCTGCCGGCGGTGCCCGTGACCGAGAACAGCTCGGCCCGGATGCCCTTGTGGATGTCCTTGTACAGGTCGAGGGCCACGGCCTGCAGCGTGGGGGTGGTGGATCGGGTCGTGCTCATGTGGCTGCTCCTGGTCCGGGGCGGTCCGCCCGCTTCGTCGGGATCACCTCATCGTGCGGATCCCGGGCCCGCCCCGCTCCCAAATGGCGCGTAGCCGTTTGCTAAGAACCTCCTATGCCGGTGCCGTTGCTCGACGAGGCCACGGCCTCCTTCCTCGGGACCGGGTGCTCGATGATCGTGGGGACGGCCACCCCGGACGGCGAGCCCGTCGCCGCCCGGGGCTGGGGCTGCGCGGTGGTGGACAACGCCCCGGGGGCGGCCCGGCTCCGCCTCCTCATGTCCCTCGACGACGTGGTGGGCCACGTCGACGCCCGGCCGGGCGACCGTGTGGCGGTCACGGCCACGAACGTCCGCACCCTGCGCTCGGTGCAGCTGAAGGGCACGATCCTCGCCATCGAGGAGGCCGACGGCCGCGACGGGGCGACCTTCGGCGCCTACTGCGAGCAGCTCTTCCGGGACATCCACGAGACCGACGACACGTCCCGCGACCTGTTCGATCAGCTCGTCCCGGGCGGCGTGCTGGTGTGGGTGGTGGAGGTGGGGGAGGCCTTCGACCAGACGCCGGGGCCGGCCGCCGGGTCGCCCATGCCCGCGAGGGCACCGTGACCGGCAGCGAGCCGCAGCCGCTCTCGCTCGCCGGGCTCCAGCAGTGCTTCGAGGGCGCCGTCCCCGCGGTGGTCGCCACGGCCGCGGCCGACGGCACGCCGAACATCACCTACCTCTCCCGGGTGCAGCTCGTCGACGCCGAGCGGATCGCGCTGTCGAACCAGTTCTTCTCGAAGACGGCCCGAAACCTCGCCGAGAACCCGCGGGCCAGCGTGCTGCTGATCGACCCGACGACCTACCGTCAGTTCCGGTTGGCCGCGGTCTACGAGCGCACGGAGCGCCGCGGGCCCGTGTTCGACCGGCTCCGCCGCGACGTGGACGCGCTCGCCACGCTGGCCGGCCTGCAGGACGTGTTCAAGCTCCGAGCCGCCGACGTGTACCGCGTCGTCGACGTCGAGGAGGTGCCGAGCGGACGAGCCGTCGAGCCGCAGGGCGAGCCGGTCTCGCCGGCGGAGCTCGACGCCGCGACGTCGGCCCGGCTCGGCGACCTCGTCGGCCGGCTCAGCCGGTGCGGGGACCTCGACACGCTCGTCGAGGCGACCGTGCACGGGCTGGCCGAGCTGTTCGGCTACGAGCACTGCGTGCTCCTGCTCACCGACGAGGCCGGTCGCCAGCTGTACACGATCGCCAGCCACGGCTTCGCCACGGAGGGCGTCGGCTCGGAGGTCCCGCTCGGGCAGGGGATCATCGGGATGGCCGCAGCGCGGTGCGAGCCGCTGCGCCTCGGCAACCTGCGGCAGATGGCGAAGTACTCGAGCGCGGTGCGCCGCTCGTTCGACGAGGGGGCGATCGGCCCGGGCGCCGACATCCCGCTGCCGGCGCTGCCCGAGGCCCAGAGCCGCGTGGCGGTGCCCGCCATGTCCCGCGGCCAGCTCGTCGGCGTGCTCACGGTCGAGAGCGACCGGCCCGTCGCGTTCACGCCCGCCGACGAGGCGGTGCTGACCGTGGTCGCGTCCGTCGTGGCCAACGCGGTCGAGCTCGAGCGCACGCAGGCTCCGGCCGGCCCCGGCGGGGACGACGGGGCGCCGACCCCCCAGCCGGCCGAGGCGACCTCCGACGACGCGATGCAGGTGCGCTTCTACGAGGCCGACGGCAGCACGTTCCTCGACGGGGACTACCTCATCAAGGGCGTGGCCGGTCGCCTCCTGTGGTCGCTGCTGCGCCAGCACGAGGCCGACGGGCGCACCGAGTTCACGAACCGCGAGGTGCGCCTCGACTCGTCGCTCGACCTGCCGGCCTTCCGCGACAACCTGGAGAGCCGCCTGATCCTGCTCAAGCGCCGGCTCGACGAGCGGGAGGCCCCGGTCCGGATCGAGAAGACGGGCCGTGGCCGCTTCCGCCTCCTCGTCGAGGGCGCGCTCCGCCTCGAGGCCGTCAGCGCGTGACGACCATGTCGCGGGTGACGTCGTCGAGGGTGGCCGCGCCGAGCAGCGCCATCGTGCGCTCGGCCCCGCTCAGGAGCTGGTCGAGGGCGTGGCCGGCGCCCCGCTCGCCCGCCGCGCCGAGGCCGTAGAACACCGGTCGCCCGACCATGACGGCGCGGGCCCCGAGGGCGCGGGCGACGACGAGGTCCGCGCCCCGCCGGACGCCCCCGTCGATCAGGACCTCGACCGAGTCGCCCACGGCGTCGACCGTGGCCTCCAGCAGGTCGAGGGTGGCGGGGGCGCGGTCGAGCTGCCGGCCCCCGTGGTTGGAGATGACCAGGCCGGGCAGCCCTTCGGACGCGGCGATCCGGGCGTCCGCGACCGCGCCGATGCCCTTGAGCAGGACGGGCAGGTCCGAGATGCCCCGCAACCAGTCGAGGTCGCGCCAGGACAGGCTCGGGTCGAACTGCGAGTTCACGAAGTCCGACAGGGTCACGGCCGTGGCGGTGCTCGAGCCGGCCACGTTCGAGAACGTGATGGGCCCGCCCCGCAGGAACGACCAGGTCCACCCAGGGTGCTTGACGCCGTCGACGATCGTCGCGAGCCCCACGGTCGGTGGGAGCGTGAAGCCGCGGCGCACGTCGCGCTCCCGCCGTCCGAACACGGCGGTGTCGACGGTGACGAGCAGGGCCTCGTAGCCCTCGGCCACCGCTCGCTGCACCATGTCCCGGACGAGCCCGCGGTCGCGCCACACGTAGACCTGGAACCACTTCGGCCCCGTGCTGACGGCCGCCACCTCCTCGATGCTCCGGGTGCCGAGCGTCGAGAGCGTGTACGGCAGCCCCCGTGCCGCCGCCGCCCGGGCCGCGGCCAGCTCTCCCTGGGGGTCGGCGATGCGGGCGAAGCCGATGGGGGACAGCGCCAGCGGGGCGGGGACGGGCCGGCCCAGCAGGGTGGTGGACAGGTCGACCTTCGAGACGTCGCGCAGCACCCGCGGCGCGAGCCGCACGCCGCGCCACGCTGCGGCGTTCGCGGCGAGGGTGATCTCGTCCTCCGCCGCCCCGTCGATGTAGTCGAACACCCCCGAGGGCAGGCGCCGCTTCGCCGCGGCCCGCAGGTCGTCGACGTCGGCGCACCTGGCCAGCCGCCGCTCCACCCGGTCCCGCCCGATCGGCCGGAACCGCAGCACCGACCGCAACGTCTCCAGCACGCCGCCACCGTAGTTTCGTGCCGTGGTCCGCAGGCCCCTCGCCGTCGTGCTCGCGCTCGGGCTCCTCGCTTCGGGGTGCGGAGGCGACGACGACCACGGCTCGGCACCGACGACGACGTCGGAACCGCCCACGACCACGGTCGACGAGCCGCGGGCGTTCGTCTCGTCCGTGGAGGAGGTCACGGCCGAGGACCTCTACGCGTCGTGGAGGCCCGGGTGCCCGCTCCCGGTCGAGGAGCTGCGGCTCCTGCGCGTCCCGCACTGGGGCTTCGACGGGGAGGTGCACGGCGGCCGGATCGTGGTGGCCGCCGACGTGGTCGACGACGTGCTCGCCGTGCTCGCCGACCTGTACGAGGCGCGCTACCCGATCGAGCGCATGGAGCCGGTGGACGAGTTCGGCGGTAGCGACGAGGCGTCGATGGATGCCAACAACACGTCCGGCTTCAACTGCCGCCTCGCGACCGGCGGGACCGGGTGGTCCGAGCACGCCTACGGCCGGGCCGTCGACGTGAACCCGCTGCAGAACCCCTTCGTCCGGGGCGACAGCGTGCTCCCACCGCAGTCAGCCCGCTACACCGACCGCTCGCTCGACGAGCCCGGCATGATCCGCGAGGGCGACACTGCCGTCAACGCGTTCGCGCGCGTCGGCTGGATCTGGGGCGGCACCTGGCAGACGTCGAAGGACTACCAGCACTTCTCCCCGTCCGGCCGCTGACTCCGCGAGGCAATGGGTTCCGCCGGGTCGCGGGCGAGGCGATGAGTTCCACATGCGGAACTCATCGCCTCCGGCAGCCGGCGGCGGAACCCATTGCCTCGCGCTAGCCGCGGCAGCCGACCAGGCCGCCGTCCACGGCCAGCAGCTGGCTCGTGATGTAGGAGGCGCGGTCGCTCAGCAGGAAGACGACGGGCTCGGCCACCTCCCACGCGGTGCCCTGGCGGCCGAGCGGGACCGGGGCCTTGTCGCGCGACGGGCGGCCCCCCGAGGCGAGGCGGCCGAGCGGCGTGTCGATGAGGCCGGGGGCGACGACGTTGGCCCGGACGCCGCGTCGGGCGCCCTCGGCCGCCACCTGGCGGCAGAGGCCGGCGAGCGCGGACTTCGAGGCGTCGTAGGCGGGGATGCGGCTGCCGGGCACGAGGCCGGCGATCGACGAGATGAACACGATGGCACCGCCCTCGGGCATCCGGGGGAGCGCGGCCTGCGCCAGCAGGAAGTGCGACCGCACGTTGACGGAGAACACCGCGTCCCACTGGTCCGCGGTCGTGCCGCCCACGCCCATCCCCGCGCCGATGCCGACGTTGCAGACGAGGCCGTCGAGCCCGCCCATCGCCTCCTCGGCGCCGGCCACCAGCGCGGCGCAGGCGTCGGCGTCGGTGACGTCGGCGACCAGCGCGTGGGCCGGAGCACCTTCGGCCCCCACGAGCTCGGTCGTCGCCGCGCAGGCCTCCGCGTCGACGTCGGCGCAGGCCACCGAGGCGCCCTCGCGCCCGGCGACCACCGCGATGGCCCGCCCGTTGCCCACCGGTGCGTCCGGGTTGTCCGAGGGCCGCGTCCCCGCGCCGACGACGAGGACCTTGCGCCCGTCGAGCAGCCTCATGCGGGCATCGGGGGCAGGCCCGCCTCGGGCTCGACGCCGAGCGAGTTCAGCGTGAACGCCACGAGGTGGTACTGGCCGACGAGCATGCACACCTCGATGAGCTGCTGCTCGTCGAGCCGGGCGGCGAGGGCGGCCCACGTCTCGTCGCCGATGCGGTTGTCGGTGTGGAGCTCGTCCGCGGCGCGCAGGAGCACGGCGTCGTCCTCCGGCCACCCCGGGTCGTCGGGCCCGGCCGGCACGCGGTCGATCTCGTCCTGCCCCAGCCCCGATGCCAGTCCGATGACCACGTGCTGGCCGTACTCGTACGGCGACCGGCAGTTCCACCCGGTCCGCAGGATCAGCAGCTCGCGCTCCCGCGGCGCCAGGCGCCCGGCGTAGAGCAGGACCCCGCCGAAGTCCGACCACTTCTTGAACACCTTGGGGTGCCGGGCGAGGGTCGTGAAGATGTTGAGCTCCCCGCCGTCGGGGGCCCGGAGGACCTGGAGCACGTCCGCGATCCGCGGGTCGCGCTCCTCCGGCGGCAGCGGGGCGATGCGAGGCGTCGGCATGGGGGCCATGTTGCCGTAGGTGGAAGGATGGCGCCCGTGACGGACGCCCTCGATCCCACGGTGACCCGCCCGGCGACCGACTTCGGTGCTCCCGGGATGGTGTCCCACTTCCGGGGGCCCTTCGCCGACGGGCCGCCCGAGTCCGCCCTCCACGTCGAGACCCCGTCGATCGACAAGTTCGGCGTGGCCGAGCTCCGGCGGATGGTCGTCATCTACCTCACCTTCACCGTCTGCATCGTGAAGGCGCTGCTCGGCAAGCTCACCCGGCAGCGCAAGGGCTCGTGGGCCACCGTCGCATCCGGGGGCGCCATCGACGCGTTCGAGGTGCTCGGGCCCACCTTCGTGAAGCTCGGCCAGCTCATCGCGTCGTCGCCCGGCATCTTCCCGGCACCGCTGTCGACGGCCGCGCTGCGCTGCCTCGACGAGGTCCCGCCCTTCGACGGCGAGACGGCGCGGGAGATGATCCGCAAGGACCTCGGCCGACCGCCGTCGCAGATCTTCCGGCACTTCGAGGAGTCGCCGCTGTCGGCTGCGTCGATCGGACAGGTCCACGCGTGCGTCCTGCCCGACGGGCGCGAGGCGGTCATCAAGCTCCAGCGCCCGAACATCCGGGAGCGCATGACCACCGACCTGCGGATCATGCACCGCCTCGCGTCGACGCTGCAGAAGCACACGAAGCTCGGCAGGAGCGCGAACGTCGTCGGCGTCGTCGACGACCTGCACACGAACACCTTCAAGGAGCTCAACCCGGCCCTCGAGGCGTGGCGCCAGGACCGGTTCCGCGGCGGCATCACCGCGTTCGGTGACAACAAGTTCATCACCGCGCCGGAGGTGTACTGGGAGTACTGCGGCCCGCACATGATCTGCATGGAGCGCATGACCGGTGTGCCGATGGACGACTTCGAGTCGATCGCCGAGCAGGGCATCGACGGGTTCCTCACGCTGCGCCGGGGCGTGAAGGTGTGGCTCGAGGCGGCCGTGCTGCACGGCTGCTTCCACGGCGACGTGCACGCCGGCAACCTGTGGGTCCTCGACGACGGCCGGGCCACGTACCTCGACTTCGGGATCATGGGCGAGGTCCCGGACGACTGGAAGGGGCTCCTCAAGGACCTCTTCTACACGTCGATGATCGACGGTGACTTCACGCGCATCGCGCGGGCCTTCAAGCGGGTCGGTGCCTTCACCGACGAGGCCGGCACCGACGAGGAGGTCGGCGCCCGGCTGCAGATGGCCTTCGGTCCGATGCTCGACGTCGGCCTGGCGCAGGTCAGCCTGAGCGAGGTCTTCAAGGGCATCGTCCAGATGATGACGGCCATGGGCGCGGAGAGCCCACAGGAGCTGGTGCTCGTCACGAAGCAGCTCCTCTACTTCGAGCGCTACGCCAAGGAGCTGGCGCCCGACTGGGCCCTGGCCCGGGACCTCTACCTGGTCCGCAACGTGTTCCCCGAGGCCGTGGCCGAGAAGGCCGCCGCGGAGGGCGTGGTCCTCCCGGACTGAGGTTCCCCTCCCGGCGGTCTGGGTAGGGAACCCGCGCTCCGGGACCGACCCGGGGCGATCCCGACGCGGAGGACGACACCTTGCCCAAGCTGCTGCGCTTGCTGCTGTCGATCTTCGCCGTGCTGAGCCTGGGTGTGGCCCTCGCTGCGTGCGGTGACGACGACGATGCGGACACCGACGACACGACCACGACCGAGGCCGCGGACGAGGCCACCGACGAAGGCGAGGACGGCGGCGAGGAGGCGTCGGGGCCGCTCTGCGCGGAGGGTGACGCGTTCATCTTCCCGCCCTCGTCCGAGCCCGCCGAGGGTGCCGAGGCGGTGAGCATCACGGCCACCGAGGAGGAGGCCGGCGGCCAGACGGTGTACTCGTTCAGCGACAACGCCGCGACCGACCTCGGTGAGGTCGGGTCCTACGCCGTCACCTTCCAGAACGAGGGCGAGGAGATGCACGAGCTGATCGTGACGCGCCTCAACGACGACGAGACCCGCTCGGTGCCGGAGCTCCTCGCCGCGGTCGGCGAGGGCACGGACCCGGCCTCGTTCAGCACGGATGTCGGCACGACCTCTGCCTGCCCGGGTGAGGAGACCGTCGTCGGCGCCGAGATCGAGGACGCCGGCCGCTACCTGCTCGTGTGCGCCTTCCCCGTCGGCGCCACGCCCGGTCTGACCGAGGACGAGCTGCCCGAGGGTCCGCCGCACGCGGCGCAGGGCATGGTCGTGGAGATGGTCGTCTCCTAGATCACGCCAGGATGCACAGGGGCCGGCGCTCCGACGCCGGCCCCTGTCGCGTCCGGGGATCAGGGCTAGCGTCCTGCAGCGATGCCGCTGGTGGAGCTGCGGGGGGTGACGAAGCGCTTCGGTCCGCTGGTGGCGCTGCGCGAGGTGGACCTCGCGATCGAGCCGGCCGAGGTCGTCGTGGTCGTCGGCCCGTCGGGCTCCGGCAAGTCCACGCTCTGCCGCACGATCAACCGCCTCGAGCCGGTCGACGAGGGCGTCGTCCTCTTCGAGGGGAAGCCCATCCCGGACGAGGGCCGCGAGCTCGCCCGGCTCCGGGCCGACATCGGCATGGTCTTCCAGGCCTTCAACCTCTTCGCCCACCGGACCGTGGTCGACAACGTCACCCTCGGGCTGCGGCGGGTGCGCAAGCTCGGGAAGGCCGAGGCCCGCGACCGGGCGATGGCGCTGCTCGACCGCGTCGGCATCACCGACAAGGCCGAGCGCTACCCGGCCGAGCTGTCCGGCGGGCAGCAGCAGCGCGCCGCGATCGCCCGGGCCCTGGCGATGGACCCGAAGGTGATGCTCTTCGACGAGCCGACGTCGGCCCTCGACCCGGAGATGATCCGCGAGGTCCTCGACGTCATGCGCGAGCTGGCCGACGAGGGGACCACGATGCTCGTCGTCTCGCACGAGATGGGCTTCGCCCGGTCCGCGGCCAACCGGGTCGTGTTCATGGACGAGGGCCGCATCGTCGAGAGCGCGCCCCCCGACACGTTCTTCGAGTCGCCCCAGACCGAGCGGGCACGCGACTTCCTCTCCAAGATCCTCGTCCACTGATCGCGCGGGCAGAACCAGGAGGCACCAACCATGAGCTGGAAGACACCGAGGAAGCTGCTCGCCGTCGGGTTGGGGCTCGCGCTCCTCACGACCGCGTGCGGCGACGACGACGACAGCGCGTCGACCGAGGACACCGATGTCGAATCCACCGTCGAGGCGTTCCCCGAGGGCTCGACGATGGCTCGGATCCAGGAGCAGGGGAGCGTCAAGGTCGGCGTGAAGTACGACCAGCCCGGCTTCGGGCTCCGCAACCCGACCACGGAGGAGATCGAGGGCTTCGACGTCGAGATCGCCGAGCTCATCGTCGAGGCCATCGGCGAGGACATCGACATCGAGTTCGTCGAGTCGGTCTCGGCCAACCGGGAGCCGTTCATCCAGGACGGCACGGTCGACATGGTCGTGGCGACGTACACGATCAACGACACCCGCAAGCAGGTCGTCGACTTCGCCGGGCCGTACTTCGAGGCCGAGCAGGACCTCATGGTCGCGGCCGACGACGACTCGATCACCAGCGTCGACGACCTCAACGGCAAGCGGGTCTGCTCCGTCCAGGGCTCGACGTCGGAGCGCAACGTGCGCGCCGCCGCCCCGGACGCCGAGCTCTCGCTGTTCCCCGGGTACTCCGACTGCGCGTCGGAGCTGCGGGACGGCCGGGTCGACGCGGTGACGACGGACAACGCCATCCTGGCCGGCCTCGTGCAGGACAGCGACGGCGCGTTCAAGCTCCTCGGAGCCCCCTTCAGCGAGGAGCCGTACGGCATCGGGCTGAAGAAGGGCGACGACGACTTCCGCGACTTCATCAACGACCGGCTCGAGGAGATCTTCGAGAGCGGCGAGTGGGCCGAGGCCTTCGAGGCGACCCTCGGCGCCATCGGGCTGGAGACGCCGGAGCCGCCGGAGGTGGACCGGTACACCGAGACCCCGCCGCCGCCCAGCAGCACCACCACAGCAGCCGCCGGGTAAGGGCCTCGCGGGCCAGAGGCGTCCGTGGACGTCGTCCTCGACAACCTGGACGCCTTCGGGCGCGGCATGCGCACCACGGCGTCGCTCACGGTGCTGTCCTTCGCGGTGGCACTCGTGATCGGCGTCGTGGTGGCCGCGTGCCGCGTCAGCCCGGTCCAACCCCTGCGGGCGGCCGGGGCCTTCTACGTGGAGACCGTGCGCAACACCCCGCTCACGGTCCTGATGTTCCTCTTCTACTTCGGGCTCACCCAGGTGGACGTGTCCTTCGCCCGGTACACGACCGCGGTCGTCGTCCTGGGTGGGTACACCGGCGCGTTCGTCGCCGAGATGGTCCGGTCCGGCATCAACGCGGTCAGCCGGGGTCAGGCGGAGGCGGCCCGGGCGATCGGGCTGACCTTCCCCCAGGTGCTGGTCCTGGTGGTGCTGCCGCAGGCGCTGCGCACGGTGGTCGCTCCGCTGGGGGGCCTCTTCGTGGCGCTGATCAAGAACAGCTCGATCGCCTCGATCATCGCGGTCGAGGAGCTGGCGTTCCAGACGCAGGACCTGGCCAACGAGACCGCACGGAACATCCCGATCTTCCTCGGCTCGGCGGCCGCGTACCTGCTCCTGACGGTGCCCTCCGGCGTCGTCATCGACCAGATCGACCGGCGACTGGCGATCCGGCGGTGAGGCAGTGAGGCGATGAGCACGCCCGACGCGCTGATGCTCGGGGACCAGCTGGGTCCGCGCGGGCGGCGGCGCGTGTGGATGGCCACGGCGGTCGCGGCGGTCGTCCTGCTGGTGGTGCTCGTCGTCGCCCTGCGGCGCCTGCAGTCCCATGACCAGCTCGAGTGGGAGCGCTGGGAGCCCTTCACGCAGTGGGAGGTGCAGCGCTTCCTGCTCCTCGGCCTGGTCAACACGCTGAAGGCGGCGGCGCTCGCGATGGGGTTCGCGCTCGTGCTCGGCGCCGCGCTGGCGCTGCTCCGCCTCTCGCAGACCGCCCCGCTGCGGTGGCTGGCGGCCGCGTTCGTCGAGTTCTTCCGAGGTGTGCCGCTGATCCTGCTGATCCTGTTCAGCTACATCGGCCTGCGGGCGCAGGGGATCGACATCAGCGCCTTCCGGGCGCTGGTCCTCGCGCTCGCCGTCTACAACGGCGCCGTCCTGGGTGAGGTGTTCCGGGCCGGGATCCGGTCCCTCGACCGGGGCCAGACCGAGGCGGCCTACGCGATCGGCCTCTCGTACTGGCAGGCGATGCTCCTCGTCGTCATCCCGCAGGCGGCCCGCCGGATGGTGCCGGCGATCGTCAGCCAGATGGTGACGCTGCTCAAGGACACGTCCCTCGGGTTCGTGATCGTCTACGACGAGCTCCTGCGCCGCGGCCGCAACACGGGCCAGTTCTTCCGCAACCCGCTGCAGGCCTTCGTCGTCGTGGCGGTCGTCTACATCATCGTGAACTTCGCGCTCAGCCGGCTCGCGGTGCGGCTCGAGGTGCGCCAGCGCCGTCGGCTGGGCGCGGATGCCATCGTCGTGACCGGGGTCGACGACCTGCTCGGCGTGGGCGTCGCGGGCGCCGGCGAGGTCGGCTACGGGTCCGGGGTCGGTGGAGGCGCGAGCTCGGGCTGACTGCTCAAGGGCCGGGTTCGTCGAGGGCGGCGGCGATCGTGCGGCGGGCGAGGGCGGCGTAGGCCGGGTTGTCGGCAGAGCTCGCACCGATCACGAGGCCCAGGGCGAGCGCCCACCCGTGCGCACGCTGCCAGGTGTGGTCGTCCACGTCACCGCAGGCCTGCCGGAACGCCGCTCGCGCGTCGGCGTCGAAGTGCATCCACGCCACCGCGAGGTCGCTGGCCGGGTCGCCCGACGTGATGTCGCCGAAGTCGACCACGGCGGCGATCCGGCCCTCGTGCACGACGACGTTGCCGGGGTGCGGGTCGCCGTGGAGCCACACCGGCGGGCGGTCCCAGCCCGGCACGGCGAGGAAGCGCTGCCAGCGGGCGAGCACCTCGTCGCGATCGATGCCGTCGAGGCGGTCGATCGCGCCGCGCGTGATGCGGTCGCGCTCGCCGGCGAGCGGGATCCCTCGCCACGGGTTGCGCGGAGCGTCGGGCGGGGCGAGCCGGTGCAGGGCGGCG
>DATFFY010000005.1:0-7281 GCA_035249805.1 Acidimicrobiales bacterium
TCGTGCAGCTGGCCCAGCCCTGCGGCGCCCGCATGCGACCGAGGGTGCTCGCTCGATGAGCTGGCGGATCGTCGTCGACCGCGACCTGTGCCAGGGGCACGGCGTGTGCGAGTCCGAGGCGCCCGGCGTGTTCGCGGTGTCGAAGGACGCCGTGCTGACGGTGCTCGACGAGCGACCCGGCGACGATCAGCGGGCCGCCGTCGCCGCGGCCGTGAAGTACTGCCCGACCCATGCACTGTCGATCGTGGAGGAATGAGATGCCTGCGTACCCGCGCGAGGAGCTGGAGGAGATGGTCGAGCGCTGGCTGCAGGCCAACCGCGACTGCGAGGCGGCCGGGGACTGGAAGCCCCTCGCCGACCTGTTCCGAGAAGACGCCACCTACGGCTGGAACTACGGCCCGAAGGTCGACTTCATGACCGTGGGCCGCGAGCAGATCCGCGAGATCGCGGTCGGCCTCGAGATGGGGGGTCTCGACGGGTGGGAGTACCCCTACCAGGAGATCCTCATCGACGACAGGAAGGGCCAGGTCGTCGGGTTCTGGAAGCAGGTGGCGCTGGCGAAGCGGGCCGACGGCACGCGCTACGAGGTGGCCGGCATCGGCGGCTCCTGGTTCGGCTACGGGGGGGACTTCCAGTGGCGCTTCCAGCGCGACTGGTTCGACTACGGCAACGCCGCCGCCTGCTTCCTCGAGATGATGTCGGACGGCACCCTGTCGGAGGGCATGACCGCGCGCATGCACCGCTCGCTCGGCGGTGACCTGCCCGGCCACTACCCGCTCGGCGGCGCGCCGGCCCCGCTCTGGCCCGATCGGGGATGACGTGACCGACGGCCCGGTCGGGTTCATCGGCCTCGGCCAGATCGGGACGCCGATGGCCCAGCGCCTGGTCGACTGGCCTGGCGGCCTCGTCGTCCACGACCTCCGGCCCGAGGCCACGGCCCCGTTCGCCGAGGCGGGTGCGATCGTGGCCGAGTCGGTCGCGGCGGTCGGCGCGGCCTGTGGCGTCGTGTCCATCATGGTGCGCGACGACGCGCAGGTGCGCGACGTCGTGGCCGAGCTCGTGCCGTCCATGGCGCGCGGCGACGTCATCGCCGTGCACTCCACGGTCCGCGCCGAGACGGCCGAGGAGCTCGAGGAGCAGGTTTCCCCCCACGGCATCGAGCTGCTCGACGTCCCGGTGAGCGGCGGGTTCGTCGGTGCCCTCCAGGGCACGCTGGCTGCGATCGTGGGCGGCGACGAGGCGGCCTCCGAGAAGGCCCGCCCCGTCTTCGAGCGCTGGGCCACCCTCGTCGTGCACATGGGACCGGTCGGCGCGGGCACCCGCACGAAGCTGGCTCGCAACGCGATGCAGTTCACCGGCTACGCCGCCGCGTTCGAGGCGCACCGGCTGGCCGAGGCCGCAGGCCTGGACCTCCAGAAGCTGGGGGAGGTCGTCCGCCACAGCGACAAGGTCACCGGCGGCGCCGGCGTGATCATGGTCCGCACCGAGACCGGTGACCTCGCGCCCGACGACCCCCTGCGCGACCTCTTCAGCCACACGCGGGACCTCGGCGAGAAGGACCTCTCCCTCGCCCTCGAGCTGGCCGACGCCCTCGGCGTCGACCTCCCGCTCACCCGCCAGGCCCTCGCCGACTTCGCGAAGGGCCTCGGCGTCCCCCACGCGAGTCAATAGGTCCGGTCGCACGCCGCCCGAGTGGACAGGTCCGGCATTCCGGACTCATTCACTCGCCCGGGCGCGGGCCGGACCTATTCACTCGCGTGTCGCTCGGCCGCGTCTTCGGCGGCATCCACTGGTGACGGACTAGGCGAAGGTCATCGACCGGAGGCGGCGGATGCGCTCCTCGGTGGTCGGGTGGGTGCGGAACAGGTTGGCGAACTTCACCTGGCGGCCCGTCAGCGGGTTCACGATGTAGGCCTGGGCCTGCGCCGGGTTGATGTCCATCGGGATGCGATGGGCGGCGACCTCGAGCTTCTCGAGCGCCCGGGCCAGCGAGTCCCCCGAGCGGAGCAGCTCGGCGCCGGTGCGATCGGCCTCGAACTCGCGGCTGCGGCTCAGGGCCATCTGCAGGAGGCCGGCGGCCAACGGCGCGAGCAGCGCCGTGAGCAGGAGGATGAGCGGGTTGCCGCCCTCGTCGTCGTCACGACCGCCGAACATCGCGCCCCACATCGCCATGTTGGCGATGAAGGAGATGCCGGTGGCCACCGCTGCCGCGACCGAGCCGATCAGGATGTCGCGGTTGCGCACGTGCATGATCTCGTGCGCCAGCACGCCCTGGATCTCCTCCCACGAGCAGATGCCGATGAGGCCCTCGGTGACGGCGACCGCTGCGTGGTCCGGGTTGCGGCCGGTGGCGAAGGCGTTCGGCTGCTGCTCGGGGCTGATGTAGAGCTTCGGCATCGGCATGCCGGCCCGCTGGGTGAGGTCCTGCATGATCTGGTGGAACTCGGGGTACTGCGCCGGATCCGCGGGGACGGCCCGGGCGGCCCGGATGGCGAGCTTGTCGGACTTCCAGTAGGAGAAGCCGACGATCGCCAGGCCGAGGAACAGCCCGATGATGGCGCCGCCCTTGCCGAACAACGAACCGATGCCGACCATGAGGCCGCCGAGGGCGGCCAGCAGGATCGTGGTCTTCAAGGTGTTTCGCACGCGCTCAGGCTACGCCCGGATCAGGCGTAGAGGGCCGCGATCTCGTCCGCGTACTTCGCGTGGATGCCCCGCCGCTTGAGCTTCGACGTGGGGGTGAGCTCCTCCGAGTCGGGCAGCCACTCCTCGCCGAGGATCCGCACCTTCTTCACCCGCTCGGCGTTGTTGAACGCGGCCATCACCTCGGCCACCGCCCGGTCCACCTCCGCCACCACGTCGGGGTGCTCGGCCAGCTCGGCCAGCGAGCCGGCCTGGATGCCGTGCTCCTTCGCCCAGGCGGGGGCGACCTCGGGATCGAGGACGACGAGGGCGGACACGAACGGCCGATGGTCGCCGATGGCGCAGGCCTGCCCGATGATCGGGATGGCCTTCAGGGCCGTCTCGAGGTTCGCGGGGCTGATGTTCTTCCCGCCCGCCGTGATGATGAGCTCCTTCTTGCGGTCCACGATGCGCAGGAAGCCGTCGTCGTCGAACTCGCCGATGTCGCCGGAGTGGAGGGTCCCGTCGGGGTCGAGGGCCTCGGCCGTCTTCTCCGGGTCGTCCAGGTAGCCGAGGAAGACGTTGCCGCCGCGGCAGCACACCTCCCCGTCGTCGGCCAGGAACACGTCGACCCCGGGGAACGCCACGCCGACCGTCCCGACCTTCACCTCGAACGGCTCCCAGGTGATCGGGCCGCTGCTCTCCGACATGCCGTAGATCTCCGACAGCGGCACGCCGATGGCGCGGTACCAGGTGATGAGCTCGGGCGGGATCGGGGCCGCGCCGGTGAGCGCGAAGCGCACCGCGTCGAGCCCGATGAGCGAGCGCACGCCCGCGAAGGCGACCTCGTCGAGGAACGCGTAGGTGGCCTCGTCCTCCTCGGACGCGGTGCCGGCCGTGCGCCGCTCCACGATCGGCGCGGCCGCGGCGACGGCCTCGTCGAACTGCTGCTTCTTCTCCGGGTCGGCCGAGAGCGCGGCCTGCACACCGGCGTGGATCTTCTCCCACACCCGCGGCACGCCGAACATGATCTCGGGGTGCACCTCGCGGGCGTAGCCGGCGATCTGGCCGGGGTCCGGGCAGGTGGTCACCTCGTAGCCGCCGAGCGCGCCGAGGTAGTGCGTCGACATGCGCTCGGCGATGTGGGCCATCGGCAGGTACGACACCGAGCGGAAGCCGAGCGGCTCGACGTCGAGGAGGCGCAGGTAGCCCTCTGCGGTCCACACCACGTTGCGGTGGCTGAGCATCACGCCCTTGGGCGGGCCGGTGGTGCCGGAGGTGTAGATGATCGTGGCCAGCGAGTCCGGCGTGCAGAGCGACAGCGCGGCATCGACGTCCACGGGGTCGCCGTCGAGGACGTCGGCCCGGGCCAGCACCTCGTCGCCGGCCACGCCGTCGGGGTCCGACAGGACGGCGATCGACTCGAGGTGCGGCAGCTCGTCCTTCACCTTGAGGAAGCGCTCGAGGAACCCGACGTCCTCGGCGACGGCCAGCTTCGCCTTGCAGTGCCCGGCCAGGTACGAGATCTGCTCGGGGGCCGAGGAGTTGTAGATCGACACCGGGGTGGCCCCCCGGAGCAGGGCGGCCATGTCGACGACGTGGAAGTCGATGCAGTTCCGGAGCATCAGGACGATCCGGTCGCCCGGCCCGATCCCGAGGCGCTCGAGGGCGCCGGCGGCCCGGGCGGCCCGGTCGAGGTACTCGGCGAGGGTCACCTCGGTCCAGGAGCCGTCCTCCTCCTTGGCCCGGAGGGCGACCTGGTCCGGGTGGGCTCGGGCGGTCTCGACGAACCGCATCGGGATCGTCTGCCCCGCGGACGCCTCGTCCAGCTCTTCCTTGGTGATCTCCGCCACGCCGTCCCCCTGACCGCGCCGAATGGAGGCTTCATTCTGGTCGATGGTCGCCAGGTTGCGAACCGCTGCACCCGGGGCCAGACTTGACCGTCCGGTCAAGAGCATCCCAGGAGCGAGCCCCCATGCCCACCGCAGTCATCATCGACGCCGTCCGCACCGCCGGCGGCAAGCGCAACGGCAACCTCTCCGGCTGGCACGCCGCGGACCTCGCCGCCGAGACGCTCAAGGCGCTCGTCGAGCGGAACGGACTCGACCCCGCCCTCATCGACGACGTGATCATGGGCTGCGTCTCGCAGGTCGGGAACCAGGGCCTCAACATCGCCCGCAACGCGGTGCTCGGCGCGGGGTTCCCCGAGTCCGTGCCCGGCACGACCGTGGACCGGCAGTGCGGCTCGTCGCAGCAGGCCGCCCACTTCGCCGCCCAGGGCGTGATCGCGGGGGCCTACGACATCGCGGTCGCGGCGGGCGTCGAGGTCATGACGCAGAACCCGATGGGCTCGAGCATGACCCCGGGCTCGATCCCGTTCGGCCACAAGGTCCTCGCCCGCTACACCGATCCCGGCCTCGTGCCGCAGGGCATCGGCGCCGAGATGATCGCCGACAAGTGGGGCATCACCCGCGAGGACCTCGACCGCTTCGGGGCCGAGTCGCAGCGCCGGGCCGCCCAGGCGACCGACGAGGGCCGCTTCGAGCGGGAGATCATCGGGGTCAGCGAGAAGCGGATCGACAAGGAGAGCGGCAAGCTCGTCGAGTCCGACGACCTCGTCCTGCGCGACGAGGGCATCCGCCCCGACACCACCGTCGAGACGCTCGCCAACCTGAAGCCGGCCTTCAAGCCGGACGGCAAGATCACCGCCGGCACCTCGAGCCAGATCTCCGACGGCGCGTCCGCCGCCCTCATCATGAGCGAGGAGAAGGCCAAGGAGCTCGGCCTCACCCCCCGGGCCCGCTTCCACACCTTCGCCCTCGCCGGCGTCGATCCCGTCACCATGCTCACCGGCCCGATCCCGGCCACCGAGAAGGCGCTGGCCAAGGCCGGCATGTCGATCGACGACATCGACCTGTTCGAGATCAACGAGGCCTTCGCCTCCGTGGTCCTCGCGTGGGAGAAGGAGCTCAAGGCCGACCTCGGCAAGACCAACGTGAACGGCGGCGCCATCGCCCTCGGCCACCCGCTGGGCGCCTCGGGCACGAAGCTGCTCGCCACGCTGCTCTGCGAGCTCGAGCGCACCGGTGGCCGCTGGGGCCTCCAGAGCATGTGCGAGGGCGGCGGCCTCGCCAACGCCACCATCATCGAGCGGTTGGGCTGAGCCGACCTCATAGCCTGGCGGTCGTGGACCGCCTCCGCGTCAACCGCTCGACCCTCGTCTGGCTGGCGGTCTTCATGTTGCTGGCGTGGCTGGTCACGCGCGCCGACCTCCTCCCGCTGCTGCTGGCCGCGGTGGTCGTCGGGGTGCTCTTCAAGATCGGGTTCGCGATGCTCGGGGGCCTGGCCCAGCCGGTCCCCGAGCCGCCGCCCCCGGGCGAGCTCCGGAAGGTGAAGATCCTCTACCGGTGCAGCATCTGCGGCACCGAGGTGCGGATGACGACGGCCAACGACGAGATGCCCGATCCGCCTCGGCACTGCCTCGAGGACATGGAGCTCGTCACCCCGGTCGACGACCTCTGAGCAATCCACAGCCTGTGGACGGGTCTGTGGGGGATAACACTCGTGTAACTCAACGGCCGGACGGCCGTCATCTGGATGTCGGCTACCGGTACTGCGTGGCGGTGATGATCCCGCCCAGGATCGAGCCGAGCCCGATCAGCAGGTAGGTGTTCTTCACCCCGCCGGGCAGCACCTCGATGTAGTTGAGGAAGATGATCAGCATCCCGAGGATCAGCAGGGCGAACATCAGGACCGGCACCCACGGCGGGCTCACCTTCTGGGAGCGCGGGACCGGCGGGGTGTAGCGGCTCGACGCCTCCGGCCGGGGTGCCGTGCTGCCGGTGCCCTTCGGCGTGACGCGCCCGCCCTTCACCTTGCGCTTGGGGGGCTTGGTGGCCATGGCGGGCGACACTACCCGCCAGACTGAGCGCCGTGACCAGCGAGGGAGCGTCGTCCGCGGAGACGCTCGCGGCCCTCGACATCGGCACCAACTCGGTCCACGGCGTGGTCGCCCGGATGACCGCGGTCGAGGGTGCGCCCCGCTTCGAGATCCTCGAGCGGGAGAAGGAGGTCGTGCGCCTCGGCTCCAGCGGCGGCGACATGAGCGAGCTCACCGAGGACGCGATGGACCGGGCGGTCGCCGCCATCGACCGGTTCCGGCAGGTGGCCGCGGTGCACGGCGCGCCGATCACCGCGGTGGCCACCTCCGCGGTCCGGGAGGCCGAGAACCGGGACCTCTTCATCGACCGGGCCTGGCTCGAGGCCGGCGTGCACGTCGACGTCATCTCCGGCCTCGAGGAGGCCCGCCTCATCCACCTCGGCGTGCTGCAGGCCGTCCCCGTCTTCGACCGGCGGCTGCTGCTCTGCGACATCGGCGGCGGCAGCACGGAGCTGCTGGTCGGCCGGCGCGGCGAGGTGCTCGCGTCGCGGTCGCTGAAGCTGGGGGCCATCCGCCTCACCCGGCGCTTCTTCGACGGGGACCGCATCCACCCGGGCGCCGTCGACGCGTGCCGCCGCCACATCCGGTCGACGCTGGCGCCGTTCCGCCGAGAGATCGAGCGGTTCGACCTCGAGGTCGGCGTCGGATCCTCCGGCACGATCGCGGCCCTGGCCGACATGGCCGCGGCCCGCGCCGCGGGCGAGCGCGCCCACGGCGAG
>DATFFY010000006.1:0-6360 GCA_035249805.1 Acidimicrobiales bacterium
CTCGGCGTAGCTCACCCGCGCGTCCGGGAACCATCGTGCCCCCGGCATCGAGGGGTCCACGAGCACGCGCGCCGGGTCGGGCGGCGCGTCGGGGGTGAGCTCGGCCCACGCCCAGACCGACGACCAGAAGCCGGGCAGGTCGTCGACCGACCACTGCCACAGGTCCCGGTAGCCCTCGAACGCGCGCCCGCTCCGTTCCTCCGCCCAGGTGAGGTACCGACCGACCTGGGACCGCTCGCGGATGTCCGGCGGCGGCGTCCAGAGGACGTCGCCGTGGGTCACTCGAGGCCCTCGACGAGGATCAGCCGGCCCGTGGCCGCCCCGGCCCGCAGGGCGCGGGCTGCGGTGTACCCGGCCGAGCCGTACCAGGATCGAGCGGCGTCCGGGTCGGGGAACTGGAGCACGACGATGCGCGCGGGATCGCGGTCGCCCTCGAGCAGCTCGGCCGGGCCGCCGCGCACCACGTAGGTGCCGCCGAAGGCGGCGACGGACGGGGCGGCCGCCGCCTTGTACCCCTCGTAGGCCGCCGGATCGGTGACGTCCATCTCGACGATCACGTACGCGGTCATCGTCCTCCGTTCAGATGCGCTCGAGCTCGGCCCCGTCGAACAGCGGCGCCATGTCGTGCGCGGCCACGTCCGCGTCCATCTCGGCGTCCGTCGGGCGGTCGTAGCCGGGGCGGTCGGCGGCGGCGAGCACCGCCGGGAGCACGCGCCCGTCGCTCGTGCTGTTGAGGAAGACCTGGGGGTGGGACAGCACCCAGCGGACGGCCCGGTCGATCGCGCCCTCGTCGGTGAGGGGCTCGTACCAGCTGAACCGTCGGGCGTCGTCGTCCCCCCGCCAGCGGCGCCGGGCCGTGCCCTTGATCGTCTGCACCGCGACCCCCTGGACCGCGCAGGCCTCGAGGAGCGCGTCGACGTCGGCGCGGTAGCCCGGGTCCCGCAGGGCGACGTGGCTGAACGGCAGCAGCACCGACGAGAACAGGCCGGGCTGGCGCTCGAGGCTCCGCAGGTGCATCCCGGCGATGCGGGTGCCGTGCCCGGTCACCCCGACGAAGCGGACGAGGCCCTCGTCGCGCGCCTGGACCAGTGCCTCCACCGCGCCGCCGGGCCCGTGGGCCACCTCCCACTCGTCGGGCTCCACGAGGTTGTGCAGCTGGATCAGGTCGACGGAGCCCACGCGCAACCGCTCGAGCGAGCGCTCGAGCTCGGCCCGGGCGCCGGCCGCCGTGCGCTCCCCGGTCTTGGTGGCGAGGAAGAAGCGACCCCGGTGCTCGGCCATCCAGGGGCCGATGCGCTCCTCGGAGCGGCCGTACATCGCGGCCGTGTCGAGGTGGTTGACGCCGTGGCGCAGGAGGAGCTCGAGCACCTCGTCGGCCCGCTCCTGGCGCATCCCGGCGAGGGCGGCCGCACCGAAGATCACCCGGGAGCTCTCGTGCCCGGTGCGCCCGAAGCCAGCGGTGGGGATCACCAGGCCGACAGTACGGTCTGGAGCACCTCGTGCGCGGCGCCCAGCCCACCGAGGTGGCTCTCGCCGTGCCGGACCCGGAGCGTGGCGTTCGGCAGCTTCGCCGCCAGCTCCTGCCCGTGGGCGAACGGGATGATGTGGTCGGCGTCGCCGTGCCACCACCACACCGGCTGCTGGATCTCCGTGGGGTCGAAGCCCCAGTCCCGCGTGAAGAGGATGGCGTCGTAGACCACCGCCCGCATGCTCCGGCCGCCGTTGGTGCTGAGGTCGTCCAGGAACATCGCCTGGAACTCGGGGCGCTCGAGCACCGAGCGGTCTCCCTCGGGCGACACCGCCTTGTAGGCGAGGAGCATCGGGAGGCCCACCGGCTTGGACAGGCGGACGAACGTGGTGAGCGCGATGCCGAGGGGCTCGCGCACGATGGGCAGCACCTTGGAGAAGCGGCTGGCCACCCCGACGAGCCCGCCCTGCATCGCGTTCGGGCCCACCGCCGGCACGACGCCGCCCAGGATGCCCGCCGACGGCACCCGGTCCGGGAACGCCCAGGCCGCGGCGAGCGCGTACGGGCCGCCGCCCGAGAGGCCGATGACGCTGAACCGATCCAACCCGAGCCGGTCGGCGACGATCTCGACGTCGGCCGGGTGGTCGGCGATCGAGTCGTAGAGGTGGGGGGTCGACAGGCCGACCCCGGGGCGGTCGATGCCGATGATGCGGATGCCCTCGGCGCCAGCGATCAGCCGGGCCTCCTCGGGGATCTGCCTACGGGCTCCGGGAGTCCCGTGGAACCACACGACAGCACGCCCGTCGGGGGGACCGAACTCGGCGATGCCGAGCTGGCGACCCTCTCGCACCCGGATCGTGCCCTCGTGTCGCGCCGCCGTGATCATCGGAGCGATCGTACGAGCGGTCGGACGGAGCCGAGCGGCAGCGAGGCGACCAGACGGCACAGCGCCGCCTTCGCTTCAGCGGTACCACGGCCAACCATCGGCGAACACTTAGGGTGCCGGCCGGCGACCCCCCGTCGCCGACCGGCACTTCCTCTGGATGTCTTACCGACGATCGGTTGCGGAGTCGACCTTGTCCTTGATCTTGTCGACCGCGTCGGCCGCCTTGTCCTTGACCGTGTCCATGCCCTCCTTGAGCTTGCCGCCCAGCTCGTCGAGCTTTCCTTCCTTCTTCAGCTGGTCGTCGTCGGCGAGGTCGCCGACGGCCTGCTTCACACGGCCCTTCGCCTGGTCGAGGTTCTCACCCATGGCTGGTCCTCCGTTTCGGGGGGTAGAGCGGAGCGGATGCTCCCGTCCTGAAGGCCTACCCCTCCCCACCCGCACCGATACGGCACGAGTTGGCATACGGTGGGCGGCGGAGCAGGACCAGGCCTCGGGTGCGGGATGAGCGGGGACGAAGGAGCCGAGGAACCGATGCCGACGGATCGCGAGGAAGAGCGCAAGCGCTTCCGCGAGCTTCGCCGTACGGAGGATCCGGCCCTGCGCGCCGCGATCGTGGAGGACCACCTGTGGCTGGCCCGCCACGGCGCCCGTCGGTTCGCAGGCCGGGGCGAGGCGCAGGACGACCTGCTGCAGGTGGCCAGCCTCGCCCTCGTGAACGCGGTGGACCGGTTCGATCCCGAGATGGACGTGCGCTTCTCCACCTACGCGATGCCCACGATCATCGGCGAGCTCCGCCGCCACTTCCGCGACCGCACCTGGTCGATGCGGGTGAGCCGCCGGCTGAAGGACCTGCACCTCGAGCTCCGCAGTGCCAAGGAGGAGCTGACCCACCTCCTCGAGCGAGCGCCGACCGTCGACGAGCTGGCCGACTTCCTCGAGACCACGCCCGACGAGGTCCTGGAGGCGCTCGAGGCGGGAGCCTCCTACCGGGCCGCCAGCCTCGCCGCCGGGCCGGTCGGGCCCGACGGGACCGAGATCGAGGAGCCAGCCGCGCTCGGCATCGACGACGAGGAGCTCTCCACCGCCCCGGAGAGGGTGCTGCTGCAGCAGGCGCTCCAGACCCTGTCCCCGCGGGACCGGCGCGTCGTCTACCTGAGCTTCTTCCTGGGGCTCACGCAGGCCGAGATCGCCGAGCAGATCGGGGTGAGCCAGGTGCACGTGTCGCGGATCCTACGGGCCTGCCTCGCGAAGCTCGGTGACGAGCTCGAGGGTGTCGACATCGGGGAGAGCGGGTAGTGCCGATCGCCGGATCACCCCGCAGGGACGCCGGAGACTGGGGTGTAGCGTCCGGGACGCCACCGGTCGCAACGATCCCAAGGAGCGCCATGACGCCGGCCCCGCAGGGGCTCGCCATCGACACCCAGGACCACGGCGACGAGCTCGTGGTGCGAGTCGTCGGCGAGCTCGACCTGAGCACCAGCCCCCAGCTCTCCGCCGCACTGATGGATGCGGGCGGCGGCACCGCGACCTCGGTCACGCTCGACCTCGGCGCCGTGACCTTCATCGACTCGTCCGCCCTGCGGGTGCTGGTGCTGTCGGGCCGGGCCCTGTCCCAGGACGGGTGCGAGCTCCGCATCGGCCCCCGCTCCGAGATGGTGGCCCGCGTCCTCGCCATGACCAACCTCGACGAGGGCGGCGACGCCTTCGTCGTGCTGCCCGAGGCCTGACGCGCATGGCCGCCGACGCATCGCCGATCACGAGCACGAGCCTGCAGCTCGTCCTCCCCGGCGACCCGCAGCTCCTGCGGATCGTGCGGCTCGTCGCGAGCGGCCTCGCCTCGCTCACCGACCTGGGCCTCGACGCCGTCGAGGAGGTGCGGGCGGCGGCCGACGAGCTCGTCTCGACGTTGATGGAGTCGAGCAAGGGCGAGGCGGTCACGCTCACGCTGTCCCTGGAGGCGGACCGGCTGCGCCTCGAGGCGAGGGCTCCGCTGGCCGGCGGCGGTGCGCTCGAGGTGGACCCGATCACGGACCAGATCCTGGACAAGGTGGCCAGCAACCACTCGTGGGCCACCGCCGACGGCATCGCCACCGGCGTGGTCGAGCGCGACCTCTCCTAGCGCCGGGTCGAGAACGCCGGGGGGATCCCGGCCAGCCGGGGGGCGGGGAGGCCCACCTCGGCCCACACCAGGGTCCGGCCCCGCTGGTCCAGGCCCGAACCCCAGGCGTGGGACACCGCCCGGACGAGGTGCAGCCCCCAGCCGCCGGGCCCGTCGACCGGCATGATCCCGGGGGGCTCGGGGACCACGACGTGGCCCTCGTCGAGCACCTCGAGCCGCACGGAGCCAGGCCCGACGTCCACCCGCACCTCCACCTCGCCCTGGCCGTGGCGGACCGCGTTGGTGACCAGCTCGCTGGCCACGAGCAGCACGTCGTCGGTCACCGGCCGACCTTCGGCCTCCACCGCGGCGGCGACGAAGGTTCGGGCATCTGGGACCTCCGGGAGATCCCGCCGGAACCGGTGGGTGCTCACCATGTCCCGCTCCCTACCCCGGGCTGCCAGGATGGATCCCATGGCCACGCCGCTCGAGATCGTGATCGAGGGCACGGCCGAGGAACCGCTCCTCGTCCTGCACGGTGAGATCGACGTCGCCAGCGTCGTCGGGCTGCGCACCGCGATCGACGAGCTGCCCCGCCGGCCGGCCCCGATCGCCCTCGATCTCGCGGGCGTCACCTTCATGGACTCGACGGGGATCGGGTGGCTGGCGGGGCTGGCCCGGAGCGGGTGGGACGTGACCCTGCTGGCCACCCCGGACCCGATCCGCAAGCTGCTGGACGTCACCGGTGTGGCCGGCGTCGTGGCGATCGCCGACGGCCGCTGAGCTCCCTCCGGCCCGGCCGGTCCTACGATGCGAACCCCATGGGGCGACCGGGCACGCTGCAACGACGTCTCCGCCTCCTGGTGGGTGGGGTCGGGCTCATCCTCGTCGTCCTGCTCACCACGCTCTCCCTGGCGGTGGCGGAGTTCCGTGACGGCGTCAACCGGCGCGAGGACCTGATCCCGGCGACCGCAGACGCGTCCGAGCTCTCCGGCCTCCTCATCGACCAGCTGACCGGGCTCGATCAAGCCCGCGGCGCGGTCGTCGAAGCGGCTGACTTCCGCCAGGCTCGACAGCGGGCCGCCGTCCTCGTCGGTCGTCTCGAGCGGGAGCTGGCCGACCGCCCGTCCCTCGCCGCCGAGCTCGTCGCGCTGCGAGAGGGTCTCCTCGCGTGGCAGGCCGCCGTGACGTCCGTCGCCCTCGCCAGCGGCGCCGCGCCCGGCGCTGCGCCGGAGCAGGACCTCGACGCCGCCCGGAAGGAGCTGACGGCGCTGGTGGCCACGGCCGATTCCCTGACGGCGTCGATCGCCGGAGCCGTCGAGGACGTCGCCGACGACGCGAGGACGAGCCGGACCGTCTTCCTCTGGACTCTGGCCGGCGCCGCTGTCGTGTGCCTGGTGCTCCTCGTCCTCGGGGCCTACGCCCTGCACATGTGGGTGATCGTCCCCGTGCGGCGACTGTCCGACGACGTCTCCTCCGTGGCGGAGGGCGCCTACGACCTGCCCCTCGAGAGGGGCAGCGGTCGCGAGCTCGACCTCCTGGCCTCGTCCGTGGTGCGCATGCGCGACCGCATCCTGTCCGAACGCGACCGCGCCGTCCGAGCAGTCGAGGCCATGGGCCAGGAGGCCCCCGCGGTGGTCGCGCTCCGGACGCTCCTCGCGCCGCGGGAGGCGACGCCGCCGCCCGGCATCGTCGCGGCCGGTGCGTTGCTGCCGGCCGAGGGGGTGCTCGCCGGCGACTGGTACGACATCGCCGCGCGAGACGACGAGATCGTCGTCGCCATCGGCGACGTCTGCGGCCACGGCGTCGACGCGGGCGTGCTCGCCGTCCGGACGAAGTTCTCGCTCCTCGACTCGATCGACCTGGGCCTCGAGCCCGACGCCGCCCTCGAGCTCGCGAGCCGCCGCT
>DATFFY010000007.1:0-2055 GCA_035249805.1 Acidimicrobiales bacterium
TCGGTCGCGTCCGCCGTGCCCGCGTCGGCCGCGGTGGCCGTTGAGTCGCTGTCGACGTCCGCAGCCTCCACCCCCGAGTCGGCTGCCGTGCCCTCGTCCGTGCGGCCGGCGTCCGCTGCCGTGTCCTCCTCCGCGCGGCCGACGTCGTCATCAGCGCCCGTCACGACGTCGGCGTCTGCGACTCCGGCCTCGGTCCCCTCCGGCACCACCGCCGGCGGTGCTGCAGTCTCCGCCGGCGTCTCGTCGGCCGGCTCGGGCTCGTCGGCATCCGCGCCGGCCACGACGTCGGCGTCGGCACCACCGGCCTCGGTCCCCTCGGCGTCCTGCGGCGGCGACGGCTCGGTCTCGGCACCACCGGCCTCCGACGCGGTGGGCGCGGAGGACCAGACGGAGCGCGCGGGTTGCTCGTCGCTCGCGCCCTCGCCCTCCGGCGCGCCCGGGTCGTTCGTCTCGTCGCTCACCGGCCCATGCCTCCCCGTTCGATCCTGGCAGGAACCTTCGGGTGATGTGCGCCGTCAGCCGCTCGGCGCCTCGCCGGCCATGGGGTCGGTGCCCTCGGGCGGGAGGCCGGTCTTCTCCGCGGACGGGTCCTCGTCGGTGCTGCCGGTGTCGCCGTCGGCGTGCGACGGATCGTCCTCGGGCACCTCCGGGCTGCCCTCGGCGGGCTCTCGCGGTCGCTGCGGATCGTCCGACGCCATGGCCCCGCGGTACCCAGGCGCGCCACCGATGAGTCCGCGCCGGTCGGCCCGTCGGAGGTTGCGTCCACAAGCACCAGCCCCGGGAGATCAGATGCCCACGATCGTCGTCCAGTACCGCTGCCGCTCCGTCGAGGCGGCCGACGAGAACCAGCGCCTGGTGGAGGACGTGTTCCGCGAGCTCGACGCGCTGGGCGACACCGGCTTCGCCTACTCGAGCTTCCGCCTCGACGACGCCGTCAGCTTCCTGCACGTCGTGGTCGAGCACGGCGAAGGCGGCGCCGACCTGAGCGGGGTCCCGGCCTTCCAGCGCTTCACCGCGAGCATCGAGGACCGCATCGACGCACCGCCGCTGGCCCGTCGGGCGCAGATCGTCGGCATGCACGGGAGCTTCACCCGCGCCTGACGCGCGAGGCCGGGCCTAGGGTGCGGCCCATGCGACGAGGACGGCGGATCAGGGCGGCCGGGCTGGCGGTCGCGCTGGTGCTCACCGGCGCCGCGTGCGGGGACGACGACGTCGCCACCGGGGCGAGGCCGACGGAGCTCACCCTGGCCTACGACCCGCTCACCGGCGTCGAGCCGGCCGCGCTGACGACGGCCATCGTCGACCGGCTGGGCTCGATCGGGATCCTCGTCGAGGGCGTGGACGTCGACGGCGAGGCGGGCACCGTGACGGTCGGGCTCGAGGACGACCGGCTCGCCGCCCTCTCCGGCGAGCTGCTGGCCCAGCAGGGCGTCATCCGCATCCGGCCGGTGCTCGCCGTCATCACGCCGGACGAGGCCCCCGCCGTCGCCGTCACGCCCGCCGACGAGGACACGGCCCCAGCCCAGCCGGTGGTGCTCGTCCACCGCGACCGCGAGGGCGCGGTCGACCAGACGTACCAGCTCGGACCGGCGATCGTGGACGTCGACGCCATCGCGACCGCGAGCGCCGAGGAGGACGCCGCGGGCACCCTCGGCATCCGTCTCGTGCTCGAGGAGGCGGCCCTCCCCGGGTTCGAGGACGCGGCCACCATCTGCTTCGGCAAGGCCACCACCTGTCCGCTCGGGCTGCTGGCCGTGACGATCGACGGCGAGGTGCTGGCCGCCCCCGAGGTGGCGCAGCCGAGCTTCGACGACGGCGCGATCTTCATCACGCCGCAGCTCGACGACGCGGGCATCCACCGCCTGGCCAACGTGCTGGCCCAGGGCCCGCTGCCGGTGGCGCTCGTGCCGGCCGCGATCAGGTCGGCCGGGGGCTGACCACGTAGGTGCCCAGCGTGCCGCAGCAACCCATGCGGCGCTCCTGCGGCGGGGGCGGGAGCGCGTGCACGGTCGCGTCGTGCAGGTGGTCGGCCACGCCCGCCGCCAGCGCCGCGAG
>DATFFY010000008.1:0-2487 GCA_035249805.1 Acidimicrobiales bacterium
TGATCCCCCCCGAGAACGAACGCAAGAGGAGCGAGAGAGATGGCCTTCACCGCGAAGGACGTGCAGAGCCTGCGCCAGAGCACCGGCGCCGGGATGATGGACGCCAAGAAGGCGCTCGAGGAGACCGACGGCGACTTCGACGCCGCCGTCAAGGTGCTCCGCGAGCGGGGCCTGGCCAAGTCCGCCGACCGGTCCGACCGTGAGAACGCCCAGGGCGCCGTCGCGGTGGCCAGCGGCGACGGCGTGGCTGCGATCGCCGAGCTCAAGAGCGAGACCGACTTCGTCGCCAAGTCCGACCAGTTCCTCGCCGTGCTCGACAAGCTCGCGGCCGCGGTCCTCGCCGACGGCGAGGCCGGCGCGGCCGCCGTGGCCAGCGAGGTCGACGACCTCAAGGTCACGCTCAAGGAGAACATCGAGGTCGGCCGGCTGCACCGGCTCGAGGTCGGGCCCGGGCAGGCCGTCGACACCTACCTGCACAAGCAGGAGGGCCGCGGCGTGAACGCCGTCGTCGTCGTGCTCGAGGGGGGCGACGACGAGCTCGCCCACGAGATCGCGGTGTCCGCCGCGTTCAGCAAGCCGCGCTACCTGTCGCGCGACGAGGTGCCCGAGTCCGACGTCGCCGAGGAGCGCGAGTTCCTCGAGGGCAAGACCCGCGCCGAGGGCAAGCCGGAGCAGGCGATCGAGAAGATCGTCACCGGCCGGCTCGACGCCTGGTACAAGGAGCGCGTGCTCCTCGAGCAGCCCTACGCGAAGGACGACAAGCAGACGATCAGCCAGCTCCTCGGCGACGCGAAGATCGCCGGCTTCGCGCAGGTGTACATCGGCTCGTAGACGACCGTGAGCACCCCGATCTACCCGCGGATCCTGCTCAAGCTCTCCGGCGAGGCCTTCGCCGGGGAGGACAACCCGATCGACGGCAAGGTCGCCGAGTTCGTCGCGCAGGAGATCGCCGACGCGACCTCGCTCGGGGTGCAGGTGGCGGTCGTGGTCGGCGGCGGCAACATCTGGCGGGGCATGACCGGCGCCGGTGCGGGCATGGACCGGGCCCAGGCCGACTACATGGGCATGCTCGCCACGGTCATCAACTCGCTCGCCCTCCAGGACACCCTCGAGCGCCTCGGCCAGCCCACCCGGGTGCAGTCGGCCATCCACATGGCGCAGGTGGCCGAGCCGTACATCCGGCGCAAGGCCATGCGCCACCTGGAGAAGGGCCGCGTCGTGATCTTCGCCGCGGGCACCGGCAACCCCTTCTTCACCACCGACACCGCCGCCGCGCTGCGAGCGGTGGAGATCGAGGCGGCCGCCATGCTCCGGGGCACCCACTCCGGGGTGGACGGGCTCTACACGGACGACCCCCGGGTGAACCCCGACGCCGAGCTGATCCCGGAGGTGTCGTACCTCGACGTCCTCAACCGGGGCCTCAAGGCGCTGGACTCCACGGCCATCACGCTGTGCATGGACAACGCCCTCCCCATCGTCATGTTCGACCTGCTGGGCAAGGGGAACGTGCGGGCGATCCTCGAAGGGCGCTCGATCGGTACTGTGGTCCGGTGACCGACCGGAGCGGCGCCACATGAGCGAGCTTGCGAGCGAATCAGCAGCACAGGCCACTCCTCGCCGCAGAGCGGCGAGCGACACCGGTGCGTACCGCTATCGACCCCGAGGGCTAGCCGGTGTCGAGTGACCTGATCGCGCTCGTGCTGCAGGAGGCACGGGAGAAGATGCACAAGGCCGTGGAGCACGCGCGCGGCGAGTTCTCCTCCGTGCGCACCGGACGGGCCGCGCCCGCGCTCGTCGAGAAGATCGTGGTGGACTACTACGGGAGCGAGGTCCCGCTCCAGCAGCTCGCTGGGTTCCAGGTCCCCGAAGCCCGGATGCTCGTGATCAACCCGTACGACAAGGGGTCGCTGGCCGCCATCGAGAAGGCCATCCAGCACTCCGACCTGGGCCTGAACCCGAGCAACGACGGCCAGGTCATCCGGCTGACCTTTCCCCAGCTCACCGCCGAGCGCCGCAAGGAGCTCGTGAAGGTCGTGAAGCACATGGCCGAGGAGGGGCGGGTCTCGATCCGGAACCTCCGGCGCACGGCCCGCCACGAGCTCGAGCAGCTGGCCGCCGACACGCCCGAGGACGACATCACCCGGGCCGAGAAGGAGCTCGACAAGCTCACCCACGCCCAGGAGGCGGAGATCGACAAGGCTCTCGAGCAGAAGGAACAGGAGCTGCTCGAGGTCTGACCGCCGGCCGGCCCCGTCCGGCCCGGCGCACAGCCGACGCAAGGAGGTCCGCATGGACCAAGGACGCCGATTCGACAGGGATGACCCGGACGAGCCGATGAGCGAGGGCGTCCGCATCATCGGCGCGGAGGAGGCCGCGAAGGCCCTGGAGCGCGGCGACGTCGCGCAGCGCCGCGGCGACCACCTGCCCCGCTACGGCGACCGCCCCGTGTCCCGCCCCGCCGACGACGGGGCGCGCCCCGTGCTCCGG
>DATFFY010000009.1:0-4404 GCA_035249805.1 Acidimicrobiales bacterium
CCGGCGTCAGCCTCACTGACGCCGGCCTGGTCGTCACCACCGAGCGGGCCGGGGATCTCGCCGTGGCCGTCGCCCCGGTGGCCCGCAAGCTCGGCGTGCGCCTGCGCGAGGTCCGCCCCCTCGACGACTCCCTCGAGAGCCTCTTCAGGGAGCTGGTCCGATGACCGCGGCGGCGACGAGGGCCGGGGTGCGGCCGATGCCCGCGCTGCGGGCCCTGTTCGTCTACGCCCTGCGCACGAGCCTGCCGGCCAAGCGCCGGGTGGCCCTGCTCCTGCCCTGCGCGGCGGCCGTGATGTTCGGCCTCATCGCCCGCGGCCTCGACGGCGACCCGGCCCGGGACTTCGCCCGAGTCGCGGCCCTGGCCCTGTTCGGCCTGGTCCTGCCGGTGACCACCCTGGTGGTGGGCGACGCCGTGCTCGGCGCCGAGGTCCGGCGAGGGGCGTTCAGCTTCACCTGGATGAGCCCCGTGCCGACGTGGCAGATCGTGGCCGCCCGGTGGGCCGCCGGCACGGTGGTGGCGGGCGGGGCGCTCGCGCTCTCCTTCGCGATCGCCGCGCTGGTCGCCGGCACCCCCGACAGCGCGGCGCCCGCGGCGGTGTCGGTCGCGTTCGGCGCCGCCGCGTACGTGGCCATCTTCATGGCCATCGGCTGCATCGCGCAGCGCGCCGCCGTGTGGTCGATGGCCTACGTGTTCCTCATCGAGCGGCTGCTGGGCGCGGCGCTGTCCGGCCCCGCCCAGCTCTCCCCCACCTGGGAGTCGCGGGCCGCGTTCGTCGGGCTGGCCGACGTCCAGCGCTCGCTCGAGCGCAGCGGCATCCCGCACGGCACCGGCGCGCTCATCCGCCTCGCGATGCTCGCCGCCGTCGGCCTCCTCGTCGCCGCCCGCCGCCTCCCCCGCATGAAGATGGGCGGCCACGCAGACTGAGTCTTCGTCCTCGGCCGCCTCCGGCGGCCTGCGGCGAGCTGTGGGGTGCGCCCTTCGGGCGCGCTCACCGCCGGCCTCGGGGTCGGCGAAGCCGCCCCTCGGCGGGTGGGGGACTCCGGCGGAGCCTCTGTCCCCCACACCCCCTGCCGGCCCCGTCAGCCGGAGTCGCGTCGCGCGATGGGTCCGGGGGGTGCGGGAGGGGGACTGGTCCCCCTCGCCTGCGAGAGGATCCGGCTCCGCCGGTCCCGAGCCGCGATGAGCGCGGCCGGAGGCCGCACGCAATCCGAGCTCGACCGAGCTCGCCGAAGGCGAGCGAGCGTCGAAACTCAGGCTTCCCGGCGGCCGGCGAGGGCGGCGCCGACGACGACCAGGGCGACGCCGGCCAGCGCGGGGGCCTCGACGTGGTCGTCCTGGAACGCGACGCCCAGGACGAGCGACACGACGGGGATGAGGTACGTGATGAACGCCGACCGGACCGAGCCGACACGGCCGATGAGCGTCCCCATGATCAGGAAGGCCAGGCCGGTGCCGAGGAGGCCGAGCACCGCCACGGCGAGGAGCGGTCGCAGCTCGAGCTCGCTGTCGGGCAGGCCGACGAGGCCGTAGGGCAGCGTCCAGATCGTGGCCAGGGCGAGCATCCGGCCCATGAGCACGAGCGAGCCGTAGCGCTGCTGCAACGGCAGGGCCACGTGGCCGGACAGGCCGTAGCAGGCCGTCGCGACGAGGACGAGGGCCACGCCCCACGCCGACGACGAGCCTTCCCCCAGGCTGGGCAGGCTGATGAGCACGATGCCGGCGAAGCCGATCGCCACACCGGCCAGCTGCGGACCGGTGGTGCGCCGCCGGTACAACAGCCACGCGAACGACGCCGCGAACATCGGGGTGGCGCCGTTGAGGAGACCGGTCACCGCGGAGTTGATGTGCTGCTCCGCGATGGGGAACAGCGTGAAGGGCAGCCCCACCCAGAGCGCGGAGACGAACAGCAGGCGCCGCCGGTCCTCCGGAGCGATGCGCACGCGCGGCCCGGGCAGGAGGGCGAGGATCAGCGCGCCGAGACCCACCCGCAGGAGCGTGACCACGCCGGGCTCGAACGCCTCGAGGCCGACGGCGATGAAGAGGAACGACGCGCCCCAGATCCCGGCGATCGACGCGAACAGCAGCCAGTCGGACGGCGTGAACGCCGCCTGCGTATCGCCCGTTGCCGCGGTCACGCTCCCGGCCCCACCACCGGCTCCGCCGACCCGAGCGGAGACACCTGCGGAGGCCGAACCCCGCGCCGAAGGCGCCCCATGACCGGAGCAGGCATCAGCTCAGTCGAGGAGGGCGTGGACCAGGCGGGCGATGGCCGCGCGCCGGGCCGTGGGCTTCAAGGCCTGGGCCGTGGCGACCTGGTCCCAGGTCTCGAAGCTGAGGGCCGCCTCCAGCGCGTCGCGCAGGTCGGCGTCGGCGCCGGCCAGCTCGGTGGCGAAGATCCGCTCCATGTCGGACCGGTGCCAGCCGCGGGCCAGCGCGAGCTGCGCGGTGAGCGCCTGCGAGTCGGGCGCGGCCCGCAGGGCGGCGCGGCGGACGGGTGCGACCACGTCGTAGAGGCGGTCGTGGGCCTCGACGATCGCGGCGATGCGGTCCGCGAGGGGACCGGTCGAGGGCACCTCGACGAACAGGTCGCGGTGGCGCTCGAGCTGGCGGGCCGCCGCCTCGGTGTGCAGGGTCTCGACGTCGTCGAAGATCCGGAAGATCGACCGCAGCGAGACACCGGAGCGCTCGGCCACCAGCTGCGCGGTCGGCCGGGCCACGCCCTCGTCGAGCAGGTCGAGGAGCGCGTCGACGGCGAGGTCGCGACTGCGGTGGCGGCGGGCACGGCGGCCGTCGCTCGGGAGCTGGTCGGCCAGCGCGGGGATCCCCTTCGTCGCCATCACGACCACGCTAGGTATTGACATGCCTTATGTCAATACCTAGTGGTCGAGCGCCCGTCGGCCCCGCAGCCGGTCACTAGCCTGCGCCCCCGGTGCCCGCGGTTCAAGTCGGGCCGACCGAGGGGGCCAGATGGGCGAGCCGAGGGCGCCGATCGCCACGACCACGAACGGGCCGGTGGAGGGCCGACGCGACGACGGCGTCGACGTGTTCCGCGGGGTGCCGTTCGCGAGCGCGGGCCGCTTCGCACCGCCGCGGCCGCCCGCGCCATGGGACGGCGTGCGCCCTGCCCTCGACTTCGGTCCGATCAGCCCGCAGGGCGCGGGTGCGCACTTCCAACGGGTGGACCTCCCGCAGGCCGAGGACTGCCTGTCGCTCAACGTGTGGACACCGGCCGTCGACGGTGGCGCTCGCCCCGTCCTCGTGTGGATCCACGGCGGGGCCTTCCGCCAGGGCTCCGGCGCGAGCCCGCTCTACGACGGTGCCCGGCTCGCCGCGCGCGGCGACGTCGTCGTCGTCACCATCAACTACCGACTCGCCGCACTGGGCTTCGCGTGGCACCCGGACCTCGGGTCGGGCGACGGCGGGCCGTGCGGCAACTGGGGGCTGCTCGACCAGGTCGCCGCCCTCGGGTGGGTGCGCGACAACGCGGCGGCCTTCGGAGGCGACCCGGCCAACGTGACGATCTTCGGCGAGTCCGCCGGCGCGGCGTCGGTGCTGCTGCTCTGCACGATGCCGGCCGCCCGCGGGCTCTTCCACAAGGCCGCCGCGCAGAGCGGGGCGATCCTCGGGCTCGCGCCCGCGAAGGCGGCCGAGGTCACCGAGCAGCTCGCCGCCGCCGCCGGGGTGGAGGACGTCGCCGCCCTGCGCGACCTCCCGCTCGACGAGCTGCTCGCCGCGCAGGCCACGGTCGATGCCGGCAGCACCGCGGCGATGGCGAGCTTCGTGCCCACCCGTGACGGCCGGGTCGTACCGGAGCACCCGCTCGACGCGCTGGCCAGCGGCTCGGCCGCGGGCCTGCCGCTCGTGGTCGGCACGAACGTCGACGAGTGGAAGCTGTGGGCCCCGATGGACCCGCACAGCCGCGACCTCGACGAGGACGGGCTCCGCCGCCGGCTGGCCCGCCGGTTCCACGTCGACGCGATCGACCCGCTGCTCGACGCCGTCCGGGCCGTCCGCGTCGACCGCGGTGAGCCGGCCGATCCGAACGACCTCTTCTACGCCATCGAGAGCGAGCGGTTCTTCCGGGTGCCCGCGCTGCAGGCGGCCGACGCGCAGGCCGGGCACGGCCCGACGTTCGTGTACCTCTTCGGCTGGCCGTCACCCGCGATGGGAGGCTGGCTCGGCGCCTGCCACGGCCTCGAGATCGCGTTCGTGTTCGGCAACCAGGGTCGGGGCGAGCTCGCCGCCTTCACGGGCGCCGGGGCCGACGCCGACGCGCTGGGCGCGCGGATGATGGACGCGTGGCTGGCCTTCGCCCGCACCGGCGACCCGTCCACGGGCTCCCTGCCCTGGCCCCGACACGATCCCGCGACCCGCCCGACCATGGTCTTCGACCGCGCGACCGG
>DATFFY010000010.1:0-13069 GCA_035249805.1 Acidimicrobiales bacterium
CCGGAGCACCGGCAGGTTGTAGACGCCCTCGGCGATGTCGTGCCCGGCCGGCTTGCCGAGCTGCTCGTCGGTGGCGACGACGTCGAGCACGTCGTCCACGACCTGGAAGGCCATGCCGTAGAGCCGGCCGAACTCGGTGAGGCGGTCGATGTCGTCACGTGGGTGGCCGGCCACGATCCCGCCGACGCGGCAGGCCGTGGCGAAGAGGGCGGCGGTCTTGCCCTCGATGGCGGCCAGGTACGAGGCCTCGGTGCGGTCCGGGTCGTACGCGGTGCGCAGCTCGAGGACCTCGCCCTCGCACAGGCGCCCGATCGTGGCGGCGAGGAGGCCGGCGACCTCGGTGCCGAGGCCGGCGGCGATCTCCGAGGCCTTCGCCAGCAGGAAGTCGCCGGCGAGGATGGCCTTGAGGTTGCCCCAGCGCGCGTTCACGCTGTCCGCCCCTCGGCGGGTGGGGGCCTCGTCGATGACGTCGTCGTGGCAGAGCGACCCGACCTGGACCAGCTCGACCGCGACCCCGCCCAGCACCACGTCGTCGGTGACAGCCGCCTCCACCTCGGCCGCGGTGGTGGCGTGGACGGCGGCCGAGGCCACCGTGAAGAGGGGTCGCTGCCGCTTCCCCCCGGCTTCCACGAGGTGCCCTCCCATCTGCGCCATGAGCTCGTCCTCGGACGCGACGGCCCCTAGGAGGGCGGCCTCGACGCGGGACCGGTGCCCCGACATGCCGGGCAGCTGGAGCAGCGGGCTCGGGGGGGTGGCCACGGAGCCGAGGGTAGTGACGAGAGGACCCGGGGATACACTCGGCCCACGGATCCCCCAACCCAGGGGCGGAGGTTCACTTGTTCGAACGGTTCACCGACCGGGCCAGGCGGGTCGTCGTGCTCGCGCAGGAGGAGGCCCGGCTCCTCAACCACAACTACATCGGCACCGAGCACATCCTGCTGGGGCTGATCCACGAGGGCGAGGGCGTCGCGGCCAAGGCGCTCGAGTCGCTCGGCATCTCGCTCGAGGCCGTGCGCAGCCAGGTGGAGGAGATCATCGGGCAGGGCGGCTCGTCGCCCTCCGGGCACATCCCGTTCACGCCGCGCGCGAAGAAGGTCCTCGAGCTGTCGCTGCGCGAGGCGCTGCAGCTCGGCCACAACTACATCGGCACCGAGCACATCCTCCTCGGCCTCATCCGCGAGGGCGAGGGCGTCGCCGCCCAGGTCCTCGTGAAGCTCGGCGCCGACCTGTCCCGCGTGCGCCAGCAGGTCATCCGGCTCCTGTCCGGCTACCAGGGCCCCGGCGGCAGCGGCGAGAAGGCCGGCGCCGCCGCGGGCGCGGGGAGCAGCGCGGAGCAGCAGGCCTCCGGCTCGCTCGTGCTCGACCAGTTCGGCCGCAACCTCACGCAGCAGGCCCGCGAGGGCAAGCTCGACCCGGTCATCGGGCGCGAGAAGGAGATCGAGCGGGTGATGCAGGTCCTCTCGCGGCGCACGAAGAACAACCCGGTCCTCGTCGGCGAGCCCGGCGTCGGCAAGACGGCCATCGTCGAGGGCCTCGCCCAGAAGATCGTCGCCAACGACGTGCCCGAGACGCTGAAGGGCAAGCAGCTGTACACGCTCGACCTCGGCGCGCTGGTCGCGGGCAGCCGGTACCGCGGCGACTTCGAGGAGCGCCTCAAGAAGGTCCTCAAGGAGATCCGCACCCGCGGCGACATCATCCTGTTCATCGACGAGCTGCACACGCTCGTGGGCGCAGGCGCCGCCGAGGGTGCGATCGACGCCGCCTCGATCCTCAAGCCGATGCTCGCCCGTGGCGAGCTGCAGACGGTCGGGGCCACCACGCTCGACGAGTACCGCAAGTACCTCGAGAAGGACGCCGCCCTCGAGCGCCGGTTCCAGAAGATCGTGGTGGACGAGCCCACGCTCGCCCACACCATCGAGATCCTGAAGGGCCTGCGCGACCGCTACGAGGCCCACCACCGGGTCACGATCACCGACCAGGCCCTCGTCGCCGCCGCGAACCTGGCCGACCGGTACATCTCCGACCGCCACCTCCCCGACAAGGCCATCGACCTCATCGACGAGGCCGGCAGCCGTCTGCGCATCAAGCGCATGGAGACCCCCGCGGACTACAAGGAGCTCGAGAACGAGCTCGCGTCCGTCGTCGAGGCCAAGAAGAAGGCCGTCGAGGCGCAGAACTTCGAGGAGGCCGGCCAGCTCCGCGACAAGGAGAAGGAGCTGCTGTCCGCCAAGGAGGGCAAGGAGCGCGAGATCAAGGAGTCCGGCGTCGACCTCTTCGACGAGGTCGACGAGGAGGCCATCGCCGAGGTGCTCTCGGTGTGGACCGGCATCCCCGTGTACAAGCTCACCGAGGAGGAGACGCAGAAGCTCCTCCGCATGGAGGACGAGCTGCACAAGCGGGTCATCGGCCAGGAGGACGCGATCAAGTCCGTGTCCCAGGCCGTGCGCCGCACGCGCGCCGGCCTCAAGGACCCGAAGCGCCCGAGCGGCAGCTTCATCTTCCTCGGCCCCTCCGGCGTCGGGAAGACCGAGCTCGCGAAGACGCTGGCCGAGTTCCTGTTCGGCGACGAGTCCTCGATCATCAGCCTCGACATGTCCGAGTACATGGAGAAGCACACGGTCAGCCGCCTCGTCGGCTCGCCTCCCGGCTACGTCGGCTACGAGGAGGGCGGCCAGCTCACCGAGGCCGTCCGCCGCAAGCCGTTCAGCGTCGTGCTCTTCGACGAGATCGAGAAGGCCCACCCCGACGTGTTCAACACGCTCCTCCAGATCCTGGAGGAGGGCCGCCTCACCGACGCGCAGGGCCGGTCGGTCGACTTCCGCAACACCGTGCTGATCATGACGTCGAACCTCGGCACCGCGGACCTGCGCAAGGCCAACCTCGGCTTCGGCCGGGCCGACGAGGCGATCTCGTACCAGCGCATGAAGGACAAGGTCAACGACGCGCTCAAGCAGCACTTCCGGCCCGAGTTCCTCAACCGCATCGACGAGACGATCGTCTTCCACGAGCTGAGCAAGGACGAGGTCACCCAGATCGTCGACCTCATGATCGCCCGCACGCAGAAGCAGCTCGAGGGGCAGGGGATCGGGATCGAGCTCACCCCGGCCGCCAAGCTGCACCTCGCGGACAAGGGCTACGACCCCACGCTCGGCGCCCGGCCGTTGCGACGCGCGATCCAGCGGTTCATCGAGGACCCGCTGTCCGAGCGACTGCTGTACAAGGAGTTCCGGGCCGGCGAGATCATCGTCGTCGACGCGGAGCCGGACGCCGAGACCGGCGAGATGGGCATCACGTTCCGTGCGGTGGAGGGCTTCGAGCCGCCGCCCATGGAGCTCGCCGAGGCCGGCCCCACCGGCTGAGCTCGTCGACGCGAGGTAGCGTCCCCGCGATGTTCGAGAAGATCCTCGTGGGGACGGACGGCTCCAAGACCGCGGCCAAGGCCGTGGACCGCGCCGTCCAGGTGGCCGGCACCGCCGGGGCGACGCTGACGATCATGACCGCGGCGCCCAAGGGCCGCGGCGAGGACGTCGTGTCGGCGGAGGCCGCCCGCCACGCGAGCGCGGGCGTCAAGATCGACACGAAGGTCGTCGACTCGGACCCCGTGTCCGGGCTGATCGAGGCTGCGCAGCAGGGCGGGTACGACCTCCTCGTCATGGGCAACAAGGGCATGACCGGCGTGACCCGCTTCTTCCGGCTCGGCTCGGTGCCGAACAAGGTGACGCACCACCTGCCCTGCAGCCTGCTCATCGTCAAGACGACGTGATCCGGCGGGGAGGCCCGCTCCTTGTCGCGCTGCTGGCGCTGTTGGCCCTGTCGGCCTGCACCCTCGACGTCGAGGTGCGGGTGCGGGTGGACGACGACGGTGGCGGCACCGTCGAGGTGCTGGCCACGGCCGACGCCGCGGCCCTGTCCCGCATCGGCGGCGACCTCGGGGCCGTGCTCGACCTCGACGCGCTGCGGGCCGCGGGCTGGACCGTCGAGGGCCCGTCGGCGCTGCCCGACGGCTCGGCCACCGTGCGCCTCGGCCAGCGCTTCGAGGACGCCGCGGGCGCGGCCGAGGTGTTCGAGGACCTCGAGGGCGAGGCCGGTCCGCTGCAGGGCTTCACCGTGACGCGGTCGCAGTCCCCGTTCCGCACCGAGTGGGGCTTCCGCGGGACCGTGGACCTCGGCGGGGACGTCGCCCTCCCCGACGGCGCCACGGAGGTCGACGGCCAGCCCGTGGCCACGATCGAGGAGCTGGAGCGGCAGCTCGGGGAGTCGCTCAGCCGGCTCCTCCGGTTGCGCGTGGGGGTGCGCCTGCCCGGCGACGTCCGCTCCAACGCGACGACCAAGGCGGACAACGGCGCCGCGTGGCAGGTCGCCTTCGGCACCGACCCGCTCGAGCTCGAGGCCACGGGATCGCGCACCCGCACCGGCATGGTGGCGCTGGCCGTCGTGCTCGGGCTGGCCGTGGTGGTCGGCCTCGTGGCCCTGCTCATCCGGATCGCCGGCCGCGTCACGGCCGCCGGTCGCTAGCGCCCCTCACCGCCGGGGACGCCGCTACGGTCCCCGAGATGTTCGAGCTCGCGGTTGCCGCTGTGGAGGCTGCGCTCGCCGCCGGCGCCCGCTACGCGGACGCGCGGGTCATGCTCGTGCGCTACGAGGCCATGAGCGCCAAGAACCGCGTCGTGGAGGGGTTGGACCAGACGGAGACGGCGGGGGTCGGCGTGCGCGCTCTCGTCGGCTCGTCGTGGGGGTTCCACTCGACCCCGACCCTCACGGTCGCGGCGGCACGAGCGGCGGGGGAGGGTGCCGCCGCCGTGGCCCGGGCCAGCGCCACCGTGCCGGGGCCGCCGATCGAGCTGGCCCCCACGCCCGTCGTGGAGTCCTCGTGGTCGAGCTCGTGGGTGGAGCACCCGCTCGACGATGTCAGCGTCGGGGAGCGGGCCGACCTGCTCGTCGACGTCACCGGGGTCATCTCGGACGCCGGCATCCCGCTGGCCCAGGCGAGCCATCAGATCTGGGACACGCAGAAGTGGTACGTCTCCAGCGAGGGCAGCCGGATCGAGCAGCATCTGGTCGAGTGCGGCGCCGTGATCGACGCCACGGCCATCGGTGACGGGGAGACGCAACGACGCAGCTACCCGGGCGTGCGCGGCCAGTACGGGACCCGCGGGTGGGAGCTGGTCCGCGAGCTGGACCTGCTGGGGAACGCACCGCGGATCGCGGACGAGGCCCAGGCCCTGCTGCGCGCCCCGCAGTGCCCGGAGACGACGACGACGCTGATCCTCGGCAGCGAGCAGATGGCGCTGCAGATCCACGAGTCGGTCGGCCACGCCATCGAGCTCGATCGGATCCTGGGGTGGGAGGCGGCGTTCGCGGGCACGTCGTGGCTCGACCCCGCGCAGCTCGGGTCGCTCCGCTACGGCTCCGACCTGATGAACATCACCGCCGACGCCACGCTGCCCGGTGCCCTCGGCAGCTTCGGCTACGACGACGAGGGCGTTCCCGCGCAGGCCGTCGACATCGTCCGGGACGGCACCTGGGTCGGGGTGCTCTCGGGTCGGGACTCCGCGCCCCTCGTCGACCTGCCCGCCGGGGGCATGGTCCGCGCCGACGGCGCGGCCCGCCTCCCCATGGTGCGCATGACCAACGTCGGCCTCCTCCCGGGCGACAGCTCGCTCGACGAGATGATCGCTGCCACCGACGACGGCATCTACATGGACACCAACCGCTCGTGGTCGATCGACGACAAGCGCCTGAACTTCCAGTTCGGGTGCGAGATCGCGTGGGAGATCAAGGACGGCCGGCTCGGGAGGATGCTGCGCAACCCCACCTACACCGGGATCGGCCCGCGCTTCTGGGCGTCGATGGACATGGTGGGCGGACCGGACGAGTGGGTGTTCTGGGGGACGGCCAACTGCGGCAAGGGCCAACCCGTCCAGGTCGGGCACACCGGCCACCCGTCGGTGCCCGCTCGCTTCACGAACGTCCGGGTGGGGGTGCACTGATGCCCTGGGACCCGTCTGCGGACGACCGGGCGCGCCTGGGGTTCGAGACCTGTGACCGGGTCCTGTCCCTCCTCGCCGGTCGGGCGGAGGCGCTCGTGACCTGCGGCCAGGGGCGCACGGGGTTGACGCGCTTCGCCAACAGCCACATCCACCAGAACATGGCCGGCGACGACGCCCACGTCCGCCTGCGCGTGATCGTCGACGGAGGCCGGACCGCCCAGGCCTCCACGACGCGGCTCGACGCCGACGGTCTCCGCCGGCTCCTGGACGGCACGCTCGCCGCCGCCCGCCTGCGGCCGCCCGACCCCGACGACCCCGGCCTCGCCCCGCCCGGGCGGATCGCCGTCGTCGAGCACCACGACGGACCGACGGAGGCCGCCGACCCCACCATCCGCGCCGCAGTGGTGGCGGACTTCGTGAGCACGGGATCGGGTCTCGAGTCCGCGGGCTACTGCTCGACCGAGTCCGACACCCACGTGCTGTGCTCCACGACGGGAGCGCGCTACGCCAGCCGGGCGACGATGGCCCAGCTCGACGCCATCCACCGTGCCCCGGCCGGTGCCGGTCCGCCGACCGACGGGTACGGACAGGCCACCTCCACCCGGGTGCGGGACCTCGACGGTCGCCGGGTCGGTGAGATCGCGGCCGCCAAGGCGCGCGGCGGCGCGGATCCGATCGAGCTGCCGCCGGGCAGCTACGAGGTCGTGCTCGAGCCCCGCGCCGTCGCCGCGATCCTGCTGTTCCCGGCGTGGCTCGGCTTCAACGCCAAGGCGCACGCCGAGGGCACCAGCTTCGCCCACCTGGGCGAGCAGCAGTTCGACGAGCGCATCGACCTCTGGGACGACGCCACCGACCCGCGGGCGCTCGGCCGCCCGTACGACGCCGAGGGCACGCCGAAGGGACGCACGGACCTCGTGCGGGCCGGGGTGACGGTGGGCCTGGCCCACGACCGGCGCAGCGCGGCGCTGGCCGGTGTCGAGCCGACCGGGCACTCCGTCGGCAGCGAGGCCTTCGGCGGCTACCCGGGCGACCTCTTCCTCGGCGGTGGCGACCAGCAGCGCGAGGACCTCGTCGCCGGGGTCGAACGGGGGCTGCTCGTCACCGACCTCTGGTACAACCGGGTCCTCGACCCGAAGACGCAGGTCGTCACCGGGCTCACCCGCAACGGGCTGTTCCTGATCGAGCACGGCGAGGTCACGCGCCCGGTGCAGAACCTGCGCTACACCCAGTCGGTGGTGCGGGCGCTCGCGCCCGGCCACGTCCTCGGGCTGGGGGACGATGCGCAGCTCGTCGGCAACGAAGGCGGCACGGTGCACGTGCCCAGCCTGCGGCTGGCCTCCTGGGCCTTCACCGGCAACGCACAGGGGTGAGGGGCACAGGGCTAGCCGGCTGCTAGGCCTGAGAGGGACAGGGGAGGAGACCTCGTGACCGATGGAGACGACCAGGCAGCTGTCGCACAGCTGCACCGGCTGATCGAGCAGCGCGCGAGCGAGCTGGGCCCGTGGGTCGAGGACGAGCACGGTGAGCCGTTGCCGGATCAGCCGGTCCCCGGCGCGGAGCTCGTCGAGTGGGTGCTCGTCACGGCCTGGCGCGACCCGGCGACCGGGGACCACTTCGTGAACCGATGGCCGTCAGATGACCTGCCCGCCTACCGCGAGAACGGCCTGCTCTACGAGGCGCTGCACATGGATTGACCCCTAGCGGGTCGGGTCGAGGAGGACCTTGAGGACGCCGTCCTCCCGCGCATCGAAGATGCGGTAGGCCTCGGGGGCCTCGGACAGTCCGAGGCGGTGGGTGAAGACCTCCTCCGGGTGGAGCCGGCCAGAGGCCACCAGCGGGACGAGGTGCGGCCAGGTGCTGGGGATCGACGCGTAGGTGGACCGGAGCGTGAGCTTCTTGAACAGCAGGATCGGCATCGGGAGCGGGAGCGCGAGGTTCGTGCTCACGCCGATCACCGACACCGTCGCGCCGGCGGCGGCGCAGAAGATGGCGTCGCTGATGCTCTGGTCCGCGCCGACGGCCTCGATGACCGCGTCGGCGCCGCGGCCACCGGTGGCCTCGAGCACGGCGGAGACGGTGTTGCCGCCGGTCGCGTCGATCGGCTCGGCACCGAGCTGCGCGGCGCGGGCGAGGCGGTCGGGGACCATGTCGACGGCGAGGATGCGAGCCGGACCGTAGAGCTGCGCGCACTGCAGCGCGAACACCCCGACCGGACCGAGGCCGATCACCACGACCGTGTCGCCGGGCTCGATGTCGGCCCGCCGGGCGCCCAGGAAGCCGGTCGGGAGGATGTCGGTGAGCAGCACCGCCTGCTCGTCGGTGATCTCGTCGGGGATGCGCAGCACCGACGCGTCGGCCGCGGGCACGCCCACGGCCTCGGCCTGGCCGCCGTGGAGCGCGAGCGACGTGCCGAAGGCCGTCGGCATGGTCGTGCGGCAGAGGATCGGGTCGCCGGCCCGGCACGACTCGCACCGGCCGCAGCCGATCACGCCGGAGACGAGCACGCGGTCCCCCTTGCGCACGCTGTGGACCTCACCGCCGAGGTCCTCGACGGTCCCGATGAACTCGTGGCCCAGGTGCACACCCGGCGTGCCGAGCAGGCCGCCGTGGTACAGGTGCAGGTCCGAGCCGCAGATCGCGGTTCGCTCCACCCGGAGCAGGAGCCCGTCGGGCCCCGGGACCACCGCGTCGTCCACCTCGTCGACCCGGACGTCCCGCTCGCCGTGCAGCACCACCCCACGCATGGGGGCGAACCCTAACGGCGGGGGAGCGGTGTCACAGGCCGTCCGTAGGGTCGGCGGCATGGCTCGGACCAAGACGGTGCACCGGTGCGCGGACTGCGGGGCCACGGAGCCGCGCTGGGCGGGCCGCTGCTCGGGGTGCGGATCGTGGGGCACCCTCGTCGAGGAGCGGGATGCGCCGACGAGGACCCCCACCGCAGGCCTCCCGGGACCGTCGACGCCCCGCCCGATCGCCGAGGTCGCCGCCGGCTCCTGGTCGCCGATGGCCACCCACCTCGGCGAGCTGGACCGTGTGCTGCAGGGCGGGCTCGTGCCCGGCTCGGTCACCCTCGTGGGGGGCGAGCCGGGCATCGGCAAGTCCACGCTGCTCCTGCAAGCCCTGGCGGGGCTGGCCAAGGACGGTCGCCGCTGCCTCTACGTCACCGCCGAGGAGTCGGCCGAGCAGGTGCGGCTGCGGGCCGAGCGGCTGGGCGCCCTGCCCCCGAACCTGTGGCTCGTGGCCGACACCGCGCTCCCCCACGTCGTGGCCCACCTCGGCAGCGTCGGCCCCGACGTCGTCGTCCTCGACTCGATCCAGGCCGTGCACGACCCCGAGCTCTCCTCCGCGCCGGGGTCGGTCGCCCAGGTGCGCGAGTGCGCCCACGCGCTGGTGCAGGAGGCGAAGGCCCGCACGATGGCCGTCGTCCTCGTCGGGCACGTCACCAAGGAGGGTGGGCTCGCCGGTCCCCGCACGCTCGAGCACGTCGTCGACACCGTCCTCACCTTCGACGGCGAGCGCCACCACGCCCTGCGCCTCCTGCGCGCCGCGAAGCACCGCTTCGGCGCGACCACCGAGCTCGGCCTCTTCGCGATGACCGACGCTGGGCTCGACGGCGTGCCCGACCCGTCCGCGCTGTTCCTCGTCGATCGTCGTCCCGGCGTGGCCGGGTCCGCGGTGGCGCCGGTGCTCGACGGGCGCCGCCCGCTGCTGGTCGAGGTGCAGGCCCTCGTCACGAAGACGAAGATCCCGACCCCGCGGCGCTCGGCCCAGGGGCTCGACAGCGGCCGCCTCGCCCTCGTGCTCGCGGTGCTCGACGACCAGCTGGAGCTGGAGCTCCACCGTGCCGACGTGCACTCCGTGGTGGCGGGCGGGGTCGACGTGGACGAGCCCGGCGCGGACCTCGCGCTGGCCCTCGCACTGGTCTCGGCCCGCACGGGGCGACCACTCGCCGGCGACGTGGTGGCCTGTGGCGAGCTCGGGCTCGGCGGGGAGCTCCGCCAGGTGCACCAGACGGCCCGTCGGCTCACCGAGGCCGCCCGGCTCGGCTTCCGCCGTGCGGTCGTGCCCGCGACCGCGCCGTCGGCCCCGCCGGGCATCGAGCTGCTGCGGGCCACCACGGTCGCCGAAGCCGTCTCGCTCGTCGCCGAATAACCTCTCTCCATGGCCCCGAGGCGCAGTGCCGAGCTCCTCTCCGCGCTCGGCGTCGTGGCGCCGGGGACGCACCTGCGCGCCGGCCTCGACCGCATCCTGCAGGCGAACATGGGTGCCCTGATCGTCGTGGGGGACGGCCCCGACGTGCTCAACATCTGCTCGGGCGGCTTCCTGCTCGACGCGGCCTTCAGCCCGCAGCGCCTCTCGGAGCTGGCGAAGATGGACGGCGCCATCATCCTGGCGTCGGATGCCAGCCGCATCGCCCGGGCCAACGTGCACCTCGTGCCCAACCCGAACGTGCCCACCTCGGAGACCGGTACGCGGCACCGCACGGCCGAGCGGGTGGCGCGCTCGATCGACGTGCCGGTCATCTCGGTGTCGGAGGACATGTCGGTCGTCGCCGTGTACGCGCGCGACCAGAAGCACCAGCTCGAGCCGATCCCGCGCCTCCTCACGCGGGCCAACCAGGCGCTGCAGACCCTCGAGCGGTACAAGACCCGCTTCCTCGAGGTCACCGCCCAGCTGTCGCAGGTGGAGGTCGAGGACCTCGTGACGGTGCGCGACGTCGTCACCGTCCTGCAGCGCACCGAGATGGTGCGGCGGGTGGCCGAGGAGATCGAGCTCGACATCATCGAGCTCGGCGTGGACGGTCGCCTCGTGCGCCTCCAGCTCGACGAGCTCATGGGAGGGGTGGATGGCGACCGTCGTCTCGTGCTGCGCGACTACTTCCACGAGGACGCGGCATGGCACATCGACGAGTCGCTCGAAGCCCTCGCCGACCTCGGCACGGAGGACCTGCTCGACCTGAAGGCGGTCGGCGCGGCGCTGCACCTGCCCGACGGGCAGCTCGACCTCGACGCCAGCCTCCAGCCGCGCGGCTACCGGCTCCTCTCCAAGATCCCGCGGTTGCCGGAACCGGTGATCGAGGCGATCGTCACCCGCTTCGGCAACCTGCAGAAGGTGATGCGGGCCACGATCGACGACCTCGACGACGTGTCCGGCGTGGGCGAGACGCGCGCCCGCGCCATCAAGGAGGGCCTGTCCCGGCTGGCCGAGACGAGCATCCTCGACCGCTACGCCTGAGCTCCCTGCCTGCTGCGGTCGTCGCGGTCGCGCCTGCGGCGACGCCGCCCGGCTCCGACCTCGCCGGACCGTGGTGCTAGCAACGAGGCATGCGCACATCCCTGCCGTCCGGTCGGCCCGTCGAGGTCGCCCGCCCGTCCGACGGGCGCACCCCCGACCGGGGGCTCGTCCTGATCCCCGACATCGGGGGCCTGCGCCCGCTCTTCGACGCGCAAGCCGCCCGGCTGGCCGACGAGCAGGGTTGGGCCGTCGCCGCAGTGGAGCCGTGGCCGGGCCGGGAGGACCTGCCGCTCGAGACCCGGATGGAGGCGGTCGGCACCATCGACGACACCGAGCTCCTGGCCGACCTCGTGGCCGCCGCGGACCTGCTCGAGGTGCACCCCGTCGTCGTCACCGGCTTCTGCATGGGCGGCATGTTCACGCTGAAGGCCGCCGGCACGGGCCGGTTCCACCGCGCCGTGGCCTTCTACGGGATGATCCGCACCCCCGAGCGCTGGCAGGGCCCCGGCACCAAGGTCGAGCCGCTCGACGCGCTGTCGGCGCCGGGTGCCTGCCCGACGCTCGCAATCGTCGGCGGGGTCGATCCGTGGACGCCAGCGGAGGACGTCGCCGCGCTCGAGGCGGCCGGCGTGCAGGTCGTCCGCTACGCGGAGGCCGACCACGGCTTCGTGCACGACGAGAGCCGGCCCGCCCACCGACCGGACGACGCGGCCGACGCGTGGGCCCACGCCCTCGCCTTCCTGTCCGCCTGACCCCATCGAACTCGCGACGCCTCGCACACACAGCTGTGCGCGCACCGTCGCGAGAACCTCGAGAACCGCTGCTAGCGCGCGCCTCGGGCCCGAGCGGCCCGGCGGCGAAGCCCCAAAGAGCGGGGAGCACAGCTCGGTGGGTACCTGTCGGCGGCGGAGCCGCCGACAAGCGACAACCGGGATCAGCGCGCGCGCCTACTGATCTGCTCGCGGTCGAGGATGCGGTAGCGGCGCTCGGACTGGTCGATCCAACCGAGCCGCACGAAGCTGGCGATGGCCTTGTTCACGCGCTCGCGGGACGCGCCGACCATCCCGGCCAGCTCCTCCTGGGTGATCGGCAGGAGGAACTCGTCCTGCTCGCCGGCCAGCTCGAGGAGCCGCTTGGCCGTGCGGCCGGTGACGTCGAGGAACACCGAGTCGGCCAGCTGGGCGTCCATGCTGCGCAGGCGCCCGGCGAGGAGCGCGACGACGCCCCACAGGAGCTCGGGGTTCGCCTCGAAGGCGGCCCGCACCGGGCCGTAGGGGATCTCGACGATCTGTGAGGGCTCGAGGGCGCGCGCCTCGGCCGAGCGGCCCAGCCCGTCGAGCAGGCCCATCTCGCCGAACAGCTCGCCTCGCTCCATCAGCGCGAAGACGGACTCGCGGCCGTCGTCGGACTTGCTCGCGATCGCGATGCGGCCCTCCTCCACGACGTACAGGTGCTCCGGCACCGCGCCCTCGGTGAAGATCACATCGCCGCGCCGCAGGTCGCGCGACCGTGACGCCGCCGCGACCAGGTCGAGCGCGTCGTCGTCGAGCTCGGCGAACAGCTCGGTGGCGCGCAGCAGCGAGATGTCGGTCATGCGGGGGCGCAGCCTACCGATTGAGCAGGGCTAGGGTCCGGCGATGTCCACCTGGGCCATCGTCGTGGCCGCGGGCACCGGCACCCGGTTCGGCGATCGCAAGCAGTACCAGCCCCTCCGTGGGGCCCGGGTGCTCGACTGGGCCCTGCGCGAGCCGGTGGCGCGCTGCGACGGCGTGGTCCTCGTCGTGCCGCCCGACCAGGTCGGCCATCCCGAGCCGGCCGCGACCACCGTCGTCGGGGGCGGGGAG
>DATFFY010000011.1:0-2661 GCA_035249805.1 Acidimicrobiales bacterium
CCCACCGGCACCATCCCCGCGACCGGGGCTGCGCCCCCGCTCGTGCCCGCCGCGATGGCGCTCGCCCTCGCCATGGCGCTCCGCCGCGCCCTGCGCTAGCCGGCCAGCTCGTCCGCGGAGAGCAGCTCGTCGAGCTCGGCCAGCGCCGTGTCGACGTCCTCGACGAGGATGCCGGCCAGGCCGGCCCGACGCGCGCCCTCGACGTTGCCTGGGGAGTCGTCGAGGAACACGGCCGCCTCCGGCGGGACGCCGCCGAGGAGGTCGAGCGCGTGCAGGTAGATCGCGGGGTTCGGCTTGCGCATGCCGACCTCGGAGCTGTCGACCACGACCTCGAACAGGTCGTCGACGGGCACGAGGGCCCGCCACGCGGCGCTCCCCTCGCGGACGTTGTTCGTGATGAGCCCGACCCGGTAGCCCTCCTCCCGCAGCGACCGGACGCGGTCGATGATCGGCTGGTGCACGGTCATCTCGCCGAGCAGCGCCTGCAGCGGCGTGAAGTCGATCTCGACACCGCGCTCGAGCCCGAGGGCCTGGATCTCCACGACCCAGTCGGTGATCGCGAGCTCACCCCGCTCGACGCGGTGCCACGGGTGGTCGGTGTCCTCCTCGTACGTGCCGATGAGCAGCTCCAGGTCCCCGCCGCCGGCGGCGGCGAGGTGCCCCCAGGGCGACGACGTGACCACGCCGGCGAAGTCGAAAAGCACCGTCGTGATCAACCGCGGTAGCCGTTCGTGATCGGCATGCGCCGGTCCTTGCCGAACGCCTTCGGCGTGAGGCGGGGGCCCGGCGGGTTCTGTCGGCGCTTGTACTCCGCCAGGTCGACGAGTCGGGTCACCCGATCCACCACCGCGGCGTCGAACCCGGCCTGCACGAGCTCGGCCCGGGAGAGGTCCTCCTCGACGTAGGCCTCGAGCAGCGGGTCGAGCACCTCGTAGGGCGGGAGCGACTGGTCGTCGCGCTGTTCCGGGCGGAGCTCGGCCGACGGTGGCTTGGTGAGCACCGACTCGGGGATCACCTCGCGGCCCGCCCGCCGGTTCACGTGGCGGCAGAGCTCGTAGACGAGCAGCTTCGGCACGTCCTTGATCACCGCGAAGCCGCCGGCCGTGTCGCCGTACAGCGTGGAGTACCCGACGGCCAGCTCGCTCTTGTTGCCCGCGGTGAGGACCAGCCACCCGGGGAACTTGTTCGACAGCGCCATGACGAGCGTCCCCCGGATGCGGGGCTGGAGGTTCTCCTCCGCGATGCCCTCGGGCTGGCCCTCGAAGTGCGGGGCGAGCGTCTCGAGGAACGCCTGGTGGGCCGCCTCGATGGAGATGGTCCGCAGCTCGACGCCCAGGGTCTCGCACAGCGCCGCCGCATCAGTGCGCGAGTGCACTGACGAGTACCGGCTGGGCATGGAGACGCAGTGCACGCGATCGGGGCCCACCGCGTCGGCGGCGATGGCCGTGACCAGCGAGGAGTCGACACCGCCCGAGAGCTGGATCACCACGTCCGTGAAGCCGTTCTTGGTCGCGTAGTCGCGCGTGGCCAGCACGAGCGCGGCGTACACCTCGGCCACCGGCTCGTGCAGCGGCTCGATCACGGCGGGGTGGGCGGGCTCGTCGTGCAGGGCCACCTCGGGGGAGAGGGGCACGACCTCGAGGGCGGGGACCCGCTCCGGGCCTCGCGGGTCGAGCATGCGGGTCCGGTACTGCGGTCCGAGGTCGAGGTCGACGACGCGCACCGCCTCGGCGAGCTGGGGGGCCCGGGCGACCAGCTCGCCGTCTTCGTCGACGACGAACGAGGCGCCGTCGAAGATCAGCTCGTCCTGCCCGCCGACCTGGTTGACGTACACGATGGGGCAGTGGGCGTCCTCGGCCCGCGTGGCGACCATCCGCTCGCGGTCCACCTGCCGTCCGGCGAAGTAGGGCGATCCGTTGGGGATGACGACGAGCTCCGCGCCTCCGGCCGACTGCTCGGCGATCGGCCCCTCGGGGCTCCACACGTCCTCGCAGATCGCGACACCGACCTTGACCCCGGCGACCTCGTAGAGCCGCAGCGGCTCGTCGCCGGGCACGAAGTAGCGCTGCTCGTCGAACACGGCGTAGTTGGGCAGCAGGCGCTTCCGGTAGGTGCCGACGACGTGCCCGCCCATGCACAGCGCCGCCGCGTTGTGGAGGTCGAGGTCCGCGTCGACGAAGCCGATCACCGCCACGCACCGGCCGGTGCGGGTCGCCACCTTGTCGAGCGCGGCACGGTTCGCGGCCACGAACGCCGGCTTCAGCACCAGGTCCTCGGGCGGGTATCCGGTGATCGCGAGCTCCGGGAAGACCGCGAGATCGCAGCCTTCGGCATCGGCCTGCTCGTAGGCGGCGAGGATCTTCGCGACGTTCCCGTCGAGGTCGCCGACCATGGTGTCGAGCTGGCAGAGCGCCACGCGGATGCGGGTCACGCCCCAAAGGGTACGAGACCGGCGGCCGTGGGCATCTGCCGGAGCCGGCTCGACCGGGCCATCCCGAACCGATCGCGGGAAGACTGGCGGCGATGGCCGTGGCCCACACCGTCCCGCTGCTGCGCGACCTGGCCGAGCGTTCGGCCGACCCGGACCGGGTCCGGGCCGCGCTCGAGCGGTGGGCGTCGTCCCAGCCGCGGGCCCTCGAGCGGCTGGCCGAGGAGGAGCCC
>DATFFY010000012.1:0-2371 GCA_035249805.1 Acidimicrobiales bacterium
GGCCCCCAGGGCGAGGGCGGACGACGCCACCACGGCGAGGAGCACCCCGACCAGCACGAGCCAGCGCCGCTGGCGGGCCGAGGTGACGCGCGGCCAGAGGGCGCGGAGGACGTCCACGCCCTGCCCGGCCCGGTGGCGGAACCCGGCCAGGCTCCGGCCCGTGTGCCGGTGGTCCATGGGGACGTCGACCTCGAGGATCCGTGCCCCCTGCCGCTGCGCCTCGATGGTCATCGCGACCTCGAGGCCGAAGCGCTCCGCGTCGACGAGGTCGCGCAACAGGTCCGAGCGGACGGCCCGCTGTCCCGACAGCGGGGCCCGCACCTCGAGCCCGCAGGCTCGTCGGATGCCACGGGCCGCGAGGTCGCGCACCTTGCCGAATCCGCCGCGCCCCCCGGCCGCCGGGAGGACCCCGATGGCCAGGTCGGCGTCGCCGTCCAGCACCGGGTCGAGGAGGAGCGCCGCGGCGCCGGCCGTGGTGGCCAGGTCGGCGTCGATGAGGAGGAAGACGTCCGCGTCCGGCGCGCTGGCCACGCCCTCCAGCACCGCCCCGCCCTTGCCCCGGTTCACGGGCAGCCGCACGACGTGGGCACCCGCGCCCTGGGCGAGCACGGCGGTCGCGTCCGTGGAGCCGTCGTCGACCACGATCACCCGATCGACCGCCGGCAGCGCCCGCAGGGCGCGCACGGTGGCGGCGACGGAGTCGGCCCGGTCCTTGGCCGGCACGATGGCGACGACGGTGGTCATACCTGTCGGGTCACACCTCGGTCACCCGCTGCCGAGGGACGATGCGGGCGCCCCAAGATCTCACCACGCCGACCTCCGGGGAGCGGAGCACCGCCAGGACGGCCAGGTAGAGCGCTGCGCCCACGGCGGTGGCGAGGGCGACCGAGGCCAGGGCCGCGGTCCGGCTGTCCCAGCCGATCCCGGTCACCACGCCCCAGGCCGCGCCGGCTCCGACCGCCGTGGCCAGGCTCCCTCGTGCGAGTGCCCCGAGGACCGGGACGGGCTCGCCGAGGCGCCGGCGCACCCGCCGGTGGAGGCCGAGGGACCCGATGGTGACGGCCGCTCCGTGCACGAGCCCGAGGGCAACGACGCGGCCCCGACCGTCGAACGCGGTGGTCGTCGCGGCCATCGCGCCGATCGCGACCACCGTGACCCAGAGGTACACCATCGTCGGCGACCGGGCGTCGTCGAGCGCGTACGACGCGCGGGTCAGGAGGAAGAACGTGCTGTAGCCCACGACGCCGACCAGGTACGCGGCGAGCACAGCAGCCACGAACGACGCGCCCCGGCCGTCGAGCTCGCCCACCTCCACCACCGACAGCACCGGCAGCGCGATCGCGGCGAGGAGGGCCGACGCGGGCAGGAGGAGGAGCAGCATCGACCGCAACCCCTCGGCGAGATCGCGCGCGAAGCCGCCGCGGTCACCGGCCGCGGCCCGCGCCGAGAGGTGCGGGAACAAGGTCGTGAAGACGGGGTGCCCGAGCACCGCGTGGGGCAGGAGGAAGAACGCGAACGCCGTCTGGTAGGCGATGACGCCGCCGGTGGTCCGTCCCGCGAACACGATCGTGGCCGCCACCAGCACCTGGTTGAGCCCGATGTCGCCCGCGCCCCACGCGCCCTTGCGCACGAGGTCACCCAGCCCCTCGATGCCAGGAGCCGACCACCGGATCGGGATGCCGAGCCCGGCCCGCCGTGCGGCCAGGACCGGCAACGCGGTCATCGCGACCGTGCCGGCCAGCGTGCCGATGCCGAGCAGGGCCCGCTCGCCGCCCGTGAGGTGGACACCGTCGCTCGGGTCGTGCACCGCGGCGAACGCGACCATCGTGACGATGACGACCGCGTTGTTGCAGATCGGCGCGAGCGCGGCGGCCGTGAACCGGCGCGTGGCCTGCAGCATCGCGGTCGTGACCGCACCGACCGCGTAGAGGAGCAGCTGGGGCATCACGAACCACAGCAGGAACGAACCGAGCGCGACCTGGTCGTCGCGGGCCTCGGGCGACAGCGACGCGCCGGAGGTGAGCGCCCGCACGAGCAGGGGCCCGAGGGCGATGCCCGCCGCGGCCACGACGGCGAGGACGACGAGCGCCCGAGCCGTGAGCACGCCGGCCAGCGCCCGCACGCCGTCCACGTCGCCCCGCTCGAGACGGGTGACGAAGGTGGGCACGAGCACCGAGAACAGGAGCCCGCCGGCCAGCAGCTCGAACAGCACGTTCGAGACGAGCACCGCGCCCTGGTAGGTGTCGCCCAGGGCCACGATCCCGAGGGCGGCCGCGGTGGCCACCACGCGGACGAAGCCGGTGAGGCGCGACGCCAGGTTGAGCGCGGCCACCGTGCCGGCGCCCGAGAGCGGCCGCGGCGCGGCGGCCTC
>DATFFY010000013.1:0-2058 GCA_035249805.1 Acidimicrobiales bacterium
AGGCCACGACCCTCGGCGCCGCGTTCCTCGCGGGCCTCGCCGTCGGCACGTGGGGCGGCTGGGACGACATCGCCGCCACGTGGCGGCCCCGCGCCGTGGTCGAGCCGGGCGACGCGCTCGACCGCGACCGCTGGCGCCGCGCCTGCGAGCGTGCCTCGGGCTGGATCCCGGAGCTCAGCGGCATCTCCTTCTGACGCCCGACCACCGTTCTCGCGACGCCTCGTACACAAGACTGTGTGCCAGCCGTCGCGAGAACGCCTCAGAGCGGTGGGTGACGGTGAGCCGGCCGATAGGCGGGGTTCTGTCCTCGGGTCCCTTGCGGTTGCCGAGGGGTGGCCATCCATCTGTGCGGTCCACCTTGGGAGATGTGGCCGGGCCGGCCCTCCCACGTTCGACCTTGCTCCGGGTGGGGGTTGCCTAGCCGCCGAGGTCGCCCTCGACGCTGGTGCGCTCTTACCGCACCGTTGCACCCTTGCCTGTGCCCGGTCACCCGGGCCATCGGCGGTCTGCTCTCTGTTGCCCCTTCGACAGGTCACCCCGTCCTGGCTCGCACCAGCACCCTTGCCCTGCGGAGCCCCGACCTTCCTCGACGGGATCGAGTCCCGCCGCGGCCACCTGGCCGGCTCACCGTCCCTGCCAGTCTACGAGGTGCAGACGCGGAGCGGCCGGCCCGGAGGCCGGCCGCTCACCGCGTCTCAGGATGAGCCCGCTACGTGGCTTCGATCTCGCCGACCATCTGGCTCGGCGCGTGGAAGATGCACACGTAGGGGTACGTGCCCGGCTCCGGGACCGTGAACGAGTACCGCCTCGCCTCCGGCGGTGGCCCGACGTCCGGCGGGACGACACCGGTGTTGAAGTACCCGGCCGCACCCAGCGCCTGGGGCGACGGCCCCGGCGACGGTGTGACGGCACGTTCGTCGAACGGGCTCTGGACGACCTCTGCGCCCTCCATGAAGAAGCTCGCCGTGTGCGGGGCGAAGGAGTTGTTCACGAAGGTCACCGTGTCACCGGCCTCGACACCCGCGGGCGTCGGCGCGAAGGCGAGCACGTCGACGTGCTCCGTCGTGGCGCCCATCTCGATGGTCCACTCGGTGCTGCCGTCCTCGAGCTCGGTCTGCACCGGGTCGGCGTCGACGAGGTCGGCCTTGAGGGCACGGCCCTCCTCGAGCCACTGGTCCATCTCCGACTGGCGGCGCTCGGCGACGTCGGCGGGCGTGTCGGCCTCACCCCCGGCCTCGACCACGGTCACCTCGCCCGTCATGTTCGGGTGGATGATGCAGATGTAGTCGTAGGTGCCGGGCGTCTCGAAGGTGCCCTCGAAGGGCGTCGGCGCCGACGGTCCGAGCGGCTGCAGGCCGGAGCTGACGTACGTCGTGCCGTCGATGGGACCGGTGGGCGGCGCGGGTTCGGCGGCGGCCGGGTCCTCCTCGACGTTCGGGACCTCCATGCCCTCGGGCAGGAAGCTCACGGAGTGCGGCTCGGCGCCGTTCCACTCCCAGGTGACCGGCGTGCCCGCCTCGATCGTGATCGCCTCGGGCAGGAACTCGAGCACCGCGATGGTGGAGTCATCCGGATCGTTCACGCCGGCGCCGACCACGATCCCGTCGGGCGCGGGCACCGTCTGCTCGGTGTCGGTGCCCTCCTCGTCCGCGCCGTCGTCGTCGTCACCGCAGCCGGCCGCCACCAGGGCGAGCGCCGCCAACGGCGCCGCGATCCATCGAAGTCGCCTCATCCTGCCCAAGTCGGGAACCCCCTCGTCTCTTGCCCACCAGCAGTGCGGGCCCGCACCTTACGCGCCCCGGACACGGGGTCGTGGCGATGGGGCCTAGTCCTGGGGGCCGGCATCGACGGCGGCCTCGAGCTCGGCCTCGGCGGCGTCGGACTCGCGGCGGGCCTCCACGGCGGCCGCCTCGGCCTCCTCGGCCCGCTCGGCGAGGCGCCTGGCCTTGGCCTCGAGGCGAGCGACGAGCTTGCGGCGCTCGGCCTCGGCCTTGCGGCGGGCCCGCTCCTCCTCGGCCGCCTCCTTCGCCTTCGCCTCCCGGGCCGGCGTCGGCCGGA
>DATFFY010000014.1:0-3704 GCA_035249805.1 Acidimicrobiales bacterium
CGGCGGCGGCACCGGCGGGACGGGCGGTGGGATCACCGCGTCGGGCCCGCGGCCGTGCGCGGTCCCGTCGGATGCGCCCGGCGTCACCGACGACACGATCACCGTCGGGAACATCTCCACGATCTCGGGGCCGGTCCCCGGCCTCGGTGAGCCCTCGGTGGCCGGCGTGCGCGCGTACCTGGCGTACCGCAACGCCGGCGGCGGCGTGTGCGGCCGGCGCCTCGAGCTGAAGTCGGCCGACGACGGCCTCGAGAACACCCGCTACCGGGCCGCCGTGGCGGACTTCGCCAAGTCGACGCTGGGCCTCGCGGGCGGGTTCGCCGGCGGTGACGGCGGCGCGATCGACCTGCTGACCGCCAACAAGATGCCGGCGGTCATGAACGCGTTCAACGACGCCGCGCAGGACGCGCCGACGGTGTTCGACATCAACCCGCCGTTCAAGAACCGCAACGCCGTCACGGGCAAGTACACGTACCTCCACCAGCAGGGCGTCCGCACCGCGTCGGTGGCGACCATCGCGCAGGCGTCGTCGCTGTCCGAGCTCAACCAGCAGGTCGCCCGCATGGAGGCGGTCGGCATCCGCGTGGTCCATCGCCAGGAGCTGCCGCTGAGCACGCTGAGCTACGACGCCCCGGCCCGCGCCGTCGCCAACAGCAAGGCCGACTACTTCCTGTTCCTCGGTGCGGGGAACCTGAACACCTCGATGGCCCGGGCGCTGTACGACACCGGCTACAAGCTGAAGTTCTCCGAGTTCCTCACCGCATACGGCTCCGACTTCATCGAGGGGGCCGGACCGGGCGCCGAGGGCGTGACGAGCTGGACCCGCTCGCTGCCCACCGAGGAGACCGGGAACGCCCAGATGAAGGCGTTCCTCGAGTGGATGCGGCGGGTGGCCCCCGGCATCCCGCCCGACACCTTCGCGGCCGACTCCTGGGCCGCGGCCAAGGCGTTCTTCGACTCCGTCGAGGCCATCCCCGGGCCGATCTCCCGGGAGGCGCTCCTCGCGAAGCTCACCTCGCTGACCGAGTACGACGCCGACGGGTTCTACGGCCGGATCAACCTCGGCGGCAGGGCCGCGAACGGCTGCTCGGTGGCGATGCGCGTCGAGGGCGGCAAGTGGAAGCGGCTGACGCCGAGCACCGGGTTCCTCTGTTGACGGCTCGGCTGCAGGCGGACCCGGTCGAGGAGGGCGACGCCGAAGCCGCGCCCCTGGCCGATCCCCTCGCCCTCCACGGCGTGGGCGCCGCCTACGGCCGGATCGAGGTGCTCCACGGGATCGACCTGGCCGTGCGCCGCAGCTCGGTCACCGCGCTGCTCGGTCCCAACGGCGCGGGCAAGACGACGGCGCTCGGCGTGATGAGCGGCCTGCTGCATCCCACGCGCGGGTGCCGGCACGTCGAGGGACGGCACCTGAACGGCGCCCGGGCCGACGAGCTGGCCCGGCTGGGCATCTGCCACATCCGCGAGGGACGGTCGGTCTTCGCCAACCTGAGCGTGGAGGACAACCTGACCGTCGCCGCGTCGTCCGGCGCGCCGATCGAGCGCGTCGCCGAGGTGGCGTACGCGCTGTTCCCGCGCCTGGCCGAGCGTCGTCGCCAGCTGGCCGGCACGCTCTCGGGGGGCGAGAAGCAGATGCTGTCGCTGGCCCGAGGGCTCGGCACCGACCCCACCGTGCTCCTCGTCGACGAGCTGTCGATGGGGCTGGCCCCGCTCGTCGTCGCCGGTCTCTACGAAGCCGTCGCCCACGTCGCCACGCTCGGCGTGTCGGTGCTCGTCGTGGAGCAGTTCGCCACCATCGGGCTCCAGTTCGCGGAGACCGCCTACGTCATGGCCCACGGCGTGGTCACCTACGGCGGTCCCGCCGCGGGCGCCGACCAGGCGATCCACCACGCCTACCTCGGGTCCGGCCGATGACGGAGCTGTTCCAGTTCACGTTGTTCGGGCTCATGCTCGGCTGCGTCTACGCGATCGCGTCGATGGGCCTCGTGCTCACGTACACGGTCACGGGTGTCTTCAACTTCGCCCACGGCGCGGTGGGGATGGTCGCCGCGTTCGCGTACTTCGAGCTGCGCGTGACCAACGACGTCCCCACGCCGATCGCCCTCGTGCTGATCGTGTTCGTCCTCGCCCCCCTCACCGGGCTCCTGGCCGAGGGGCTGCTGCGCCGCTTCCAGGGCGCGAGCTACGCCACGTCCCTCGTCGTCACGATCGCGCTCACGGTGGGGCTGCTCGGGTTCGCCCAGAAGGTGTTCCCCGACGACGAGGCCCGCTTCGTGCCGTTCCTGTTCGGCGATCGCCGCTTCACGGTCTTCGACGTGCCGATCACGTACGACCGGATCGCGCAGGTCGTCATCGCGCTGCTCGTGGCCTTCGGCCTGCGCTTCCTGCTGTTCCGGACGCCGCTCGGCGCGCGCATGCGAGCGGTCGTGGACGATCCGGAGCTGGCCCAGCTCAACGGCGTCCGGTCGGTTCTGATCGCCCGTTGCAGCTGGATGATCGGCTTCTCGCTGGCGGCCCTGGGGGGCGTCCTGTTCGCGGCCGGCACGAACGTGAACGCCATCGTGCTCACGCTGCTGGTGCTCAACGCCTACGGCGCGGCGATGGTCGGCCGGCTCACCAGCCTCCCGATGACGTTCGTCGGGGCGCTGCTGCTCGGTCTGGTCCAGGAGCTCACGAACGTGACCTGGCTCTGGCCCGATGGCGACCTCTTCTCCCGGGTGCGGCTCGCCATCCCCGGCCTCTTCCTGGTGCTGGCCCTGCTCTTCGTCCCCTCGTTCCGCCTGTCGGCCGGCCGGGTCGTCGGCCGCGACCAGCCGGCGGTCCCGAGCCTCCGCGGCTCGCTCCTGGCCGGCGGCGCCTTCGTGGCCGTCGTGTGGGCGCTGGCCAACCTCGGGCCCGACCAGCTCGCGGCCCACGTCATCCAGGCGCTGGTGATCGGCACGATCGCCCTGTCCCTCGTCGCCGTCACGGGCCTGTCGGGGCAGATCTCGCTGGCCCAGTACCTGTTCCTCGGGATCGGCGCCTACGTGGCCGGCGACACGTTCGGCGGCGACAGCGTCCTCGGCATGCTGCTGGGCGGGGTGGTCGCCGCCGCGCTCGGCGTGGTGGTGGCGCTGCCGTCGGCCCGCCTCCGGGGCCTGCACCTCGCGCTGAGCACGTTCGGCTTCGCGCTCATCGGCCGCGAGGCGGTGCTCGCCGACCCGCGCATCTTCGGGCTCGGCGGCCTCGAGGTCTCCCGGCCCGAGGTCCTCGGGATCTCGACGACGTCCGACGCCGCGTTCGCGGTGTGGTGCGCGGTCGTGTTCTCGGCTCTGGCCGTGCTGGTCGGCGCCGTGCGCCGCAGCTGGTTCGGCCGGCAGCTCACCGCGATCCGGGACAGCGAGCTCGCCGCCGCCACGCTCGGCCTGCGGGTGCGCTGGAGCAAGGTGGCGATCTTCGCGTTCTCGGCCTTCATCGCGGGCTGCGCCGGCTCGCTGTTCGGCGGCATGTCGAACACCGTCGACCAGGCCCAGTTCGAGCCCGTGCTCAGCCTCGTGATCCTCCTCTTCGCGTTCGTCGGGGGCATCACCACCGTCACGGGCGCCGTGATCGCCGGGTCGCTGTTCGCCCTCCTCTCCTACGCGCAGGGCGAGCTCCCCGACCTGGCCGGGCTCGTGTTCGTGGCCGTCGCCGCCGGGGCCATCGGCCTCGGCCGCCAGCCGGAC
>DATFFY010000015.1:0-12606 GCA_035249805.1 Acidimicrobiales bacterium
CACCTGCACGTTCGGGTTCGCCGCCGCCAACACCTTCGTGATGGCCGCCGTCAACGTCGTCTTCCCATGGTCGATGTGACCCATCGTCCCCACGTTGAGATGCGGCTTCGACCGCTCGAACTTCTCCTTGGCCATCGGTGGACCCCTTCAGTGCTCTTCCGTCTGGTGGTGGTGGTGGTTGACGTTAGGGACTTCGGCTACTCGCCGCGCACTCGAGCGACGATCTCCTCTTGGACCGACGCCGGCGTCTGCTGGTAGCTGTCGAACTGCATCGAGTACGTGGCCCGGCCCTGGGTGCGGGAGCGGAGGTCCGTCGAGTACCCGAACATCTCCGACAGCGGCACGTGGGCCCGGACGATCTGGCTGTTGCCCCGCTGGTCCATCCCGCCGACCCGGCCCCGTCGGGAGTTGAGGTCGCCGATCACGTCGCCCATGTACTCGTCCGGCGTGGTCACCTCGACCGACATGATCGGCTCGAGGAGCACGGGCTTGGCCTTGCGGGCGGCCTCCTTGAAGGCCATCGAGCCGGCGATCTTGAACGCCATCTCCGAGGAGTCGACGTCGTGGAACTTGCCGTCCACGAGGATGGCCCGGATGTCCACGGTGGGGTACCCGGCGAGCACGCCCGCCTCGAGGCTCTGCTGGATGCCGGCGTCGACGGAGGGGATGTACTCCTTCGGAACACGGCCACCGGTGATCTTGTCCACGAACTCGTAGCCGCCGCCGGGACCCGTCGGCTCGAGGTCGATCTTCACCTCGGCGAACTGGCCGGAGCCGCCGGTCTGCTTCTTGTGCGTGTACACGTGGCCCACGACCGGCTGGGTGATCGTCTCGCGGTACGCCACCTGCGGCTTGCCGACGGTGGCGTCGACCTTGAACTCCCGGAGCATGCGGTCGACGATCACCTCGAGGTGCAGCTCGCCCATGCCGGAGATGACCGTCTGGCCGGTGTCCTCGTCCGTGCGGACCTGGAAGGTCGGGTCCTCCTCCGAGAGGGCGAAGAGGGCCTTGCCCATCTTGTCCTGGTCGGCCTTCGTCTTGGGCTCGACGGCCACGTGGATGACCGGCTCGGGGAACTCGAGGCTCTCGAGCACGATCTCGGAGCCGGGCGCCGAGAGCGTGTCACCGGTGCGGGTGGCCTTGAAGCCGATGCCCGCGGCGATGTCGCCGGCGAAGACGGCGTCCATGTCCTCGCGGTGGTTGGCGTGCATCTGGAGGATGCGGCCGATGCGCTCCTTCTGGCTGTTGGTCGTGTTGACGACCGTGCCGCCCTTCTCGAGCTTGCCCGAGTACACGCGGAAGTACGTGAGCTTGCCGACGTGGGGGTCGGTCATGATCTTGAACGCCAGCGCCGAGAACGGCTCGTCGTCGGACGGCTTCCGCTCCAGCTCCTCGTTGCCCTTGGTGTTGAGCCCCTTCGTGGGGGGCAGGTCGACCGGGCTGGGGAGGTAGTCGACGACGGCGTCGAGCAGCGGCTGCACGCCCTTGTTCTTGAACGCGGTGCCGTTGAGGATCGGGACGATCTCACCGGTGATCGTGCCGGTGCGGATCGCGCTGCGGAGGTCGTCGACGGTGATCTCCTCCTCGCCGACGTACTTCTCGAGGATGTTCTCGTCGAAGTGCGAGAGCACGTCGATGAGCTCGTGGCGGTACTCCTCGGCCTGGGCCTTGAGCTCCGTGGGGATCTCCTTGACCTCCCACTTCGCGCCCAGCTCCTCGTCCAGCCACTCGAGGGCCTGCATCGTGACGAGGTCGATGATGCCCTTGTAGTTGCCCTCCGCACCGATCGGCAGCTGGATGACCGCGACGTTCGCGCCCAGCCGCTCCTTGATGGAGTCGAGCGCGGCGAAGAAGTCCGCGCCGAGGCGGTCCATCTTGTTGATGAAGCACATCCGCGGGACGCCGTACTTGTTGGCCTGGCGCCAGACGGTCTCGGTCTGCGGCTCGACGCCGGCCACGCCGTCGAACACGGCGACCGCTCCGTCGAGCACGCGCAGCGAGCGCTCGACCTCGACGGTGAAGTCGACGTGGCCGGGCGTGTCGATGATGTTGATGTTGTGGTCGCGCCACTGGCAGGTGGTGGCGGCCGACGTGATCGTGATGCCCCGCTCCTGCTCCTGGGCCATCCAGTCCATCGTGGCGGCGCCCTCGTGGACCTCGCCGATCTTGTAGTTGCGCCCGGTGTAGTAGAGGATCCGCTCGGTCGTGGTGGTCTTGCCCGCGTCGATGTGGGCCATGATGCCGATGTTCCGGACCCGTTCGAGCGGGTGGGTGCGCTTCGTGTCTGCCATGTCGTTCTTCTCGCTACATGCGAACGACCGGGCGGCGCCCGGTCGTCGTGAGGGTGACCCTTGGGGGCACACCCCCACGTGGGTCGGGGGGATGGACTACCAGCGGTAGTGGGCGTAGGCCTTGTTCGACTCGGCCATCTTGTGCATGTCCTCGCGGCGCTTGACGGAGGCGCCGATGCCGTTGCTGGCGTCGAGGAGCTCGTTGGCGAGGCGCTCGGCCATCGTCTTCTCGCGGCGCTGCCGCGAGAAGCCCACGAGCCACCGGATGGCGAGGGTGTTCGCCCTGGGGGCGCGGACCTCGACGGGCACCTGGTAGGTGGCGCCGCCGACGCGCCGGCTCTTCACCTCGAGCTGCGGCTTGATGTTCTCGATCGCGCGCTTCAGCGTCGCGATCGGCTCGCTGCTCGTCTTCTGCTCGATCTCCGCCAGCGCGTCGTACACGATCCGCTCGGCCGTGGACCGCTTGCCGCGGACGAGGATCTTGTTGACGATCTTGGTGACGAGGACGGACCCGTAGATCGGGTCGGGCATGACCTCGCGCCTCGGAGCGGGACCCTTGCGCGGCACGTCTAGCTCTCCCTCTTCGCGCCGTAGCGGCTGCGGGCCTGCTTGCGGTCCTTGACGCCCGAGGTGTCGAGGGTGCCGCGGATGATCTTGTAGCGGACGCCGGGGAGGTCCTTCACCCGGCCGCCACGGACGAGGACGATCGAGTGCTCCTGGAGGTTGTGCCCCTCACCCGGGATGTAGGCCGTGACCTCCTGGCCGCTCGACAGTCGGACGCGGGCGACCTTGCGGAGGGCCGAGTTCGGCTTCTTCGGCGTGTGGGTGAACACGCGGGTGCAGACGCCGCGGCGCTGGGGGGCGCCCTTGAGCGCGGGCGTCTTGGCCTTCGCAGGCTTGGACTCCCGGCCCTTGCGGACGAGCTGCTGGATGGTGGGCACTGCTACCTCGCGGACGACTGGGAAACGTGCGATCTCGGGGCTTCGGACGGGCGCGAGGGCGCGCCGTGCCGGGTTGCAACTCTACGGGGATCCCCGGAAGATCGGCAAACCGCCGGGCAGCAGTGCCCTCCAGGTCCCGTCTCACTCGTCGGCGGTGATCTCCTTCAGCTTGGCCTGCACGGCCGGGTCGGCACCGCCGCCGCCGCCACCCTGCATCGCCATGAGCTTGGTCATGTCGCCCTCGACCTTGATCTGCCCGCCCATGAAGGCCTGCATCGCGGCCTGCTGGTTGCCCTCGACGAACATCTGGCGGGCCACCGCGTAGGGCACGGTCAGCTTGGTGGGCGCGTCGTCGAGCAGACCCGTCTCGAAGCCCCCGCCGGCGAAGTGGAGCTCCCGGTCGCCCTGCGGGCCGCCGGTGACCACCACGTTCAGCGTGATGTCGCTGGGCGCGCCCGCGCCCGCGCCGGACTCCTCGGCGATGGCCTTGGCGGCCGCGAGCCACTCGTCGGACAGGAAGGTGTGCTGCGACATTGCGATCTCCTCGTGTCGGTTCTTGCACGCTGCATGAAGCGACCTGGGACCGTAGCAATGCCGGCGGAGACTGGCAACAGACGTTGCCAGTCTCCCGGCGTCACCCTGCCTGTTCGTCCCCGGTGACGGCGCCGTCGGCCCCGACCGGCTCGACCGGGAGCTCGGCCACTGCGGCCTCGGCGACCGGGCTCGCCTCGTAGCTCTGCGTGAGCCAGTCGGCGATGTCCTGGTCCTCGCTCTCGGAGGACCAGTAGTCCATCGGCTGGTAGTCGGGCGCCTCGGTCTCGATCTCCTTGTAGCCCGAGCTGCCGGTGCCGGCCGGGATGAGCTTGCCGATGATGATGTTCTCCTTGAGGCCGAGGAGCCCATCGCTCTTCGATTCGATGGCCGCCTCGGTGAGCACCCGCGTCGTCTCCTGGAAGGAGGCGGCGGACAGCCACGAGTCGGTGGCCAGCGAGGCCTTCGTGATGCCCATCATCTCGGGCCGGCCCTCGGCCGGGGTCTTGCCCTCCTGCACGAGCATCCGGTTCACGTCGGCGTAGACCTTCTGGTCGACGCGCTCGCCGGGCAGGAACGGGCTGTCGCCCGGCTCCTGCACGCCGACGCGTCGGGTCATCTGCCGGACGATCAGCTCGATGTGCTTGTCGTGGATCGACACGCCCTGGTCCCGGTACACCTTCTGCACCTCGTGGACGAGGTACTGCTGGGTCTCCCGGACGCCCTTGATCTCGATGAGCTCCTTCGGGTCGCGGGGGCCGTCCACGATCGGGTCCCCGGCCGTGATCTCCTGGCCGTCGGTCACCTCGAGGCGGGCCAGGCTCGGCACGGTGTAGGCGTCCTCGTTGCCGTCGTCGCCGACGACCGTGATGACGCGGCCCTTGCCCTCGTCGTCCGCGATGCGGATCACGCCGCTCGTGCGGGCGAGCGTCGCCTTGCCCTTCGGGCTGCGGGCCTCGAAGAGCTCGACGACGCGCGGGAGGCCGCCGGCGAGGTCGGTGCCGGCGATGCCGCCCGTGTGGAACGTCCGCATCGTGAGCTGCGTGCCCGGCTCCCCGATCGACTGCGCGGCGATCACACCGACGGCCTCACCGTTCTCGATGATCTTCCCGGTCGCCAGCGACAGGCCGTAGGCGAGCGCGGTCACGCCCATGTCCGAGTCGTCGGTCAGGGGCGAGAGGACCCGCACGCGCTCGACGGTCGGGTCGTCGCGCATCTGCTCCATGAGCTCCTGGCTGACGAGCGTGCCCCGCGCGACGGTCGTGCCGTCACCGAGCTTCACGTCCTCGGCCAGCGTGCGGCCGAAGAGCCGGGTCTCGAGGTAGGTGCGCTTGCCGGCCTGGTCGGGGGCGACGTCGTCGACCCAGATGCCGCGGACGGGCTGACCCGTGCGCTCGGCCCGCTCGAACGGGTCCTCCTCGTTGATGATGAGCTCCTGCGCCACGTCGACGAGGCGGCGCGTGAGGTAGCCCGAGTCGGCGGTGCGGAGGGCCGTGTCGACGAGGCCCTTCCGGGCGCCCGGCGTCGCGATGAAGTACTCCAGCATCGAGAGCCCCTCGCGGAAGTTGCTCTTGATGGGCCGGGGGATCATGTCGCCACGGGGGTTGGCCACGAGGCCGCGCATGCCGGCGATCTGGCGGACCTGCATCATGTTCCCGCGAGCACCCGAGCCGACCATCATGTCGATCGGGTTGAACTGCTTGGAGGAGAGGGCCTGCTCCATCGCCTCGCGGACGCGGTCCGTGGCGTTGGTCCAGATCTCCACCTCCTTCTGGCGCCGCTCACCGTCGGTGATGATGCCCCGGCGGAACTGCTGCTCGACCTTGTCGGCCTCGAGCTCGTGCTCGTCGAGGATCGCCCGCTTCTCCACGGGCGTCGTGACGTCGTCGATCGAGACCGTGAGGCCGGACCGGGCGGCGAAGCTGAAGCAGAGGTCCTTGATGGCGTCGAGGCTCGCGGCGACGACGGCCTTCGGGTACTCGTTGGCCAGCCGCTCGACGATCTCGCCCATCTGCTTCTTCTTCACCGTCTCGTCGATGAACCCGAAGTCGGGGGGCAGGCACTCGTCGAACAGGAAGCGGCCCATCGTGGCCTCGCGCAGGCCCGTGTCGGGCACGCGGCTGTCGCGCACCTTGATCTTGGCGTGCAGGGTGATGCCGCCGCCCTCGTAGGCCTGGAGCGCCTCCGCGATCGAGCCGAACACCCGGCCCTCGCCGGGGTCGCCGTCGACGGCCTCGGTCAGGTAGTAGGCGCCGATGATCATGTCCTGCGTCGGGGTGACGAGCGGGCGCCCGTGGGCCGGCGACAGGATGTTGTTGGCGCTGAGCATGAGGACCCGCGACTCGGCCTGGGCCTCCGCCGACAGCGGCAGGTGCACAGCCATCTGGTCGCCGTCGAAGTCTGCGTTGAACGCGGTGCACACCAGCGGGTGGATCTGGATGGCCTTGCCCTCGACGAGCACCGGCTCGAAGGCCTGGATGCCGAGGCGGTGCAGCGTGGGCGCCCGGTTGAGGAGCACCGGGTGCTCCTTGATGACGTCCTCGAGCACGTCCCACACCTGCGGGCGGCGGCGCTCGACCATGCGCTTGGCCGACTTGATGTTCTGCGCCAGCTCGCGGTCGACGAGGGCCTTCATGACGAAGGGCTTGAACAGCTCGAGGGCCATGAGCTTCGGCAGCCCGCACTGGTGGAGCTTGAGCGTGGGGCCGACGACGATGACCGAGCGGCCGGAGTAGTCGACGCGCTTGCCGAGCAGGTTCTGGCGGAACCGGCCCTGCTTGCCCTTGAGCATGTCGGACAGCGACTTCAGCGGGCGGTTGCCCGGACCCGTGACGGGCCGGCCGCGGCGGCCGTTGTCGAACAGCGCGTCGACGGCCTCCTGCAGCATGCGCTTCTCGTTGTTGACGATGATCTCCGGAGCGCCGAGGTCGAGCAGCCGCTTGAGGCGGTTGTTCCGGTTGATCACCCGGCGGTAGAGGTCGTTGAGGTCCGAGGTGGCGAAGCGCCCGCCGTCGAGCTGGACCATCGGCCGCAGCTCCGGCGGGATCACCGGCACGACGTCGAGGATCATCGCCCCGGGGTCGTTGACCCGGCGACCGTTGTCGTCACGACGGTTGAAGGCCGTGACGATCTTCAGGCGCTTGATGGCCTTCTGCTTCCGCTGCGCGGAGAGGGGGCGCTGGCCGTCCTTCGGGTCGATGGCGGCCTTGAGCTTCTCCTCCTCCTCGTCGAGGTCGATGCGGGCGATCAGCGACTTGAGCGCGTCGGCGCCCATGCCCCCCTCGAAGTACTCGCCGTAGCGGTCCTTGAGCTCCCGCCAGAGCATCTCGTCCTCGAGGATCTTGCGCGGGAACAGGTCGAGGAACTCGTCCCACACCCGCCCGAGGAGGTCGAGCTCGGCCTCGTAGGTCTCGCGGAGGGCGGCGACGTCCTTCTCGGCCGCCTTCTGGCGGGCCTTGATGTCCGCGTCCTTGGCGCCCTCGCCCTCGAGCGCGGCGACCTCGCCCTCGAGCTCGGTGAAGCGCTCGTTGATCCGCTGGTCGCGCTCCTTCTCGATCGCGTCGCGCTCGGCCAGCATCTCCTTCTCGAGGTTGGAGCGGTCGGTGTCGCGGCGCTCCTCGTCCACCCAGGTGACGAGGTTGGCGGCGAAGTAGATGACCTTCTCGAGCTGCTTGGCCTTGAGCTCCTCACGGGGCTCGGTGCCCATGAGCAGGTACGCGAGCCACGACCGGGTGCCGCGCAGGTACCAGATGTGCACGACGGGCGCGGCGAGCTCGATGTGGCCCATCCGCTCGCGGCGGACCTTCGAGCGGGTCACCTCGACGCCGCAGCGCTCGCAGATGATGCCCTTGAAGCGCACGCGCTTGTACTTGCCGCAGTAGCACTCCCAGTCCTTCGTGGGACCGAAGATCTTCTCGCAGAAGAGCCCGTCCTTCTCCGGCTTGAGCGTGCGGTAGTTGATGGTCTCCGGCTTCTTCACCTCGCCGTTCGACCACGTGCGGATGGAGTCCGCCGTGGCGAGACCGATCCGGAGCTGGCTGAAGTTGTTGACGTCGAGCATGTGCTGGGTCCTTGCTCTAGAACGCGGACGGCGCCCGGCGCCGCTCGTCTTCGTCGTCGCTCCCGCGCTCGGGGCGGGACAGGTCGATGCCGAGCTCCTCGGCGGTGCGGAAGATGTCCTCGTCGAGCTCCCGCATCTCGATCTCCTCGCCCGTCTGCGCGAGCACCTCGACGTTGAGGCACAGCGCCTGCATCTCCTTGATGAGCACCTTGAAGCTCTCGGGGATGCCGGGTTCGGGGATGTTCTCGCCCTTCACGATCGCCTCGTACACCTTCACGCGGCCGAGCACGTCGTCGGACTTGATGGTGAGGAGCTCCTGCAGGCAGTAGGCGGCGCCGTAGGCCTCGAGGGCCCACACCTCCATCTCGCCGAACCGCTGGCCGCCGAACTGCGCCTTACCGCCGAGCGGCTGCTGCGTGATCATCGAGTACGGACCGGTCGACCTTGCGTGGATCTTGTCGTCCACGAGGTGGGCCAGCTTCAGGATGTAGACGTACCCGACCGTGATCGGGTTGTCGTACGGCTCGCCCGTGCGCCCGTTGTAGAGCGTGGTCTTGCCGTCCCTCTGGATCATCCGGACGCCGTCGACGGACTCGGGCGTGAGGTTCTCGAGGATCCGCTGGATGGTCGGGTGCTTCCCGGCCTGCTCCTCCTCGTCCCAGTGGGCGCCGTCGAACACCGGGGTGGCGATCAGCGTCGACGGCGGGGTCTTCGTGCGGGTCTTGTGCTCGGTCCCCCGGACCGGCTCGTCGCCGACCTTGGCCCCGTCGACGTCCCAGCCCCAGCGGGCTGCGTACCCGAGGTGCGCCTCGAGGACCTGGCCCACGTTCATCCGGGAGGGGACGCCGAGGGGGTTGAGGATGATGTCGACGGCGGTGCCGTCGGCGAGGAACGGCATGTCCTCGATCGGGAGGATCTTGGAGATGACGCCCTTGTTGCCGTGGCGGCCGGCCAGCTTGTCGCCCACGCTGATCTTGCGCTTCTGGCCCACGTAGACGCGGACGAGCTGGTTCACGCCCGGGGGCAGCTCGTGGCCGTCCTCCCGCGTGAACACCTTGACGTCGATGACCTTGCCCTCTTCGCCGTGCGGCACCTTGAGGCTCGTGTCCCGGACCTCACGGGCCTTCTCGCCGAAGATCGCGCGCAGGAGGCGCTCCTCCGGGGTGAGCTCGGTCTCGCCCTTCGGCGTGACCTTGCCGACGAGCACGTCGCCGGGGCCGACCTCGGCGCCGATGCGGATGATCCCGCGCTCGTCGAGGTCCTTCAGGATCTCCTCGGAGAGGTTCGGGATGTCCCGGGTGATCTCCTCGGGGCCGAGCTTCGTGTCACGGGCGTCGATCTCGTGCTCGTGGATGTGGATCGACGTGAGCACGTCGTCCTTCACGAGCCGCTCGGACAGGATGATCGCGTCCTCGAAGTTGTAGCCCTCCCACGGCATGAACGCGACCAGCAGGTTCTTGCCCAGGGCGAGCTCGCCACCGTCGGTGGACGGCCCGTCGGCGAGGATGTCGCCCTTCTTGAAGGTGTCGCCCTCGGCCACGCGCGGCTTCTGGTTGATGCACGTGTCCTGGTTCGACCGCTCGAACTTGAGCAGCCGGTACACCTTCTTGCCCTGCGTCTTGTACTCGACGGTGATCAGGTCGCCGGTGCACTCGGTGACGGTGCCGTCCTCGAGGGCGATGATCATGTCGGCCGCGTCGTGGGCGGCGCGGGCCTCGACACCCGTGCCGATGTACGGCGCCTCCGCCCGCACGAGGGGGACGGCCTGCTTCTGCATGTTGGCGCCCATGAGCGCGCGGTTGGCGTCGTCGTGCTCGAGGAACGGGATGAGGGCGGTGCCCACCGACACGATCTGCTTCGGCGACACGTCCATGAGCTGGACCTCCGCCGGGGGCACCGCGGAGATCTCGGTGGTGGCGGCGAAGTACGTGTCCCGCTCGAGCTGCAGGCGCAGGTTCTCGAGGGTGGCGGCCTGCGGCGAACGACGGACCAGGATGCGCTCGTTCTTGAACTTGCGACCGTTGGTCAGCGGCTCGTTGGCCTGCGCGACGACGTAGTCCTCCTCCTCGTCCGCGGTGAGCCACACGACCTCGTCGGTGACCTCGCCGTTGCGCACGTGGCGGTACGGCGACTCGATGAACCCGAAGGCGTTCACTCGGGCGTAGGTGGACAGCGCGCCGATGAGGCCGATGTTCGGGCCCTCCGGCGTCTCGATCGGGCACATGCGGCCGTAGTGGCTGAAGTGCACGTCGCGGACCTCGAAGCCGGCCCGCTCGCGCGAGAGGCCGCCCGGGCCGAGCGCCGACAGGCGGCGCCGGTGCGTGAGGCCCGACAGCGGGTTCACCTGGTCCATGAACTGCGAGAGCTGGCTGGTGCCGAAGAACTCCTTGATGGCGGCGACGACCGGCCGGATGTTGATGAGCGTCTGCGGCGTGATCGCCTCGACGTCCTGCGTCGTCATGCGCTCGCGCACGACCCGCTCCATCCGGGACAGGCCGATGCGGACCTGGTTCTGGATCAGCTCGCCGACGGACCGGATGCGCCGGTTCGCGAAGTGGTCCTGGTCGTCGAGGCGGTAGCCGGGCTCCGCGTTCACCAGGTGGAGCAGGTACGAGCACGCCGCGAGGACCTCGCAGCGCGACAGGACCGGCTGGCCCTCCTGCGGACGGTCGAGGAACGGCACGCCGTCCTCGTCCGCGCCCTTCAGCATCGGGAACAGCTCGGCCAGGCGCTCGATCTCGTTGCGCAGCTTCTTGTCGAGCTTGTAGCGCCCGACCCGGCTCAGGTCGTAGCGGCGGTTCTGGAAGAAGGCGTTGTCGAAGTACGCGCGGGCGGATTCGATCGACGGCGGCTCACCCGGACGGGCCCGCTTGTAGATCTCGACGAGCGCCTCCTCGCGGGTGGGCGCCAGGTCGCGGTCCTTCTCCCACTGGCCCTCGAGGAAGTCGAAGTGCCGGACGAAGGCCTCCATGAAGCCGGGGCACCGGTCCTCGCCGTAGCCGAGCGCCCGCATCAGGACGAAGATCGACAGGCGCCGCTTGCGGGCGACGCGCGTGCCGGCGGTGACGTCCTTGCCGGGCTTCTGCTCGACGTCGAACTCGATCCACTCGCCGCGGTACGGGTGGATGGTGCCCTTCACGAGCTGGTGCTTCGTGAGGTTCCGGAGGCGGTACCGCTCGCCCGGCTCGAAGATGACGCCCGGCGACCGCACGAGCTGGCTCACCACGACGCGCTCGGTGCCGTTGATCACGAAGGTGCCCTTGTCGGTCATCATCGGGAAGTCCCCCATGAAGACCGTCTGCTCCTTGATCTCGCCGGTGGTCGCGTTGATGAAGCGGGCCCGGACGAAGATCGGGGCGGAGAAGGTCATGTCCTTCTCCTTGCACTCCTCCACGGAGAACTTGGGCGGCGGCCGCAGGTCCTCGTCGTCCGGGTCGAACTCCAGCTCGAGCTGGAGCGTCTCGGTGAAGTCCCGGATCGGGGAGATGTCTCGGAAGGTCTCCTTGAGGCCCTCCTGCAGGAACCACTCGAAGCTGTCGCGCTGGACCGAGATCAGGTCCGGCAGGGGCAGGGCTTCGTCGATGTTCGCGAACGAGTAGCGATCGCGGATGGGCGAGCGAGTGGGCAACGCGACTCCCTAGGCGAGGAGGGTGGAGAGGCCGTGCGAGGGCGCGCCTGACCGTCGACCAGGGTCGACGAAGCAGGGGGGAATCCGCACGGCGAGTCGGATCCTAGGGGCGCGACGGGCCGCGAGCAACCTCAGGGCACAGCAGTGCTGCCGGGAAGCCCCGGGAGGTTGTCCGGCACCGTACGACGGGCCGCCCGAGCGGTCAAGGATTTCTTGCCCAAAGGTAGACGATTCGTGAGTAGCATCTACCGCAACATGGCCAAGAAGAAGACCGCCCTCTTCGTCGACCAGGACCTGGTCGAGCGCTGCCGGACGCTGCTCGGCACCAGGACCACCTCCGAGACGATCGAGGAGGCCATGCGAGAGGTCATCCGGGTGCGAGGGCGGGCCCGGCACTTCGAGCGGCTGCGGCAACGGGAGCTGGCCGGTGGCCGCGACGCACCTCGCTGACGCCAGCGCGCTGGTCCAGCTCTTCCAGCCGCAGGTGGCCGTGCGGTTCGGGGGCTTGGTCATGGCCGGCCTCGTCGCCACGTGCGGGATCGTCGACCTCGACCTCGTCGCCCGGTTCGGCCCGGACGAGCGGGCGGACGTCCTCGCCGAGCGCCGCTTCTTCCGGCGGATCCCGTGCGACGACGCCGTCCTCGACCGGGCGCTGGAGGTGCTGACCGTCGTCGGCGACCCCGCGCCGTCGTCGCTCCAGCTCGCCGTCGCCGCGGCGGCCGAGCTGGCGGGCCTGGTGCTCATCCACGACGACGACGCGTTCGAGCGCATCGCCGCGGTCACCGGCCAGCCGTTGGAACGGGCCGCCTAGGCGCGCCGGAGCCCGGCCTCGCGGCCGGGCTCCACGCAGATCGGCTCGGAGAGCGGGTCGGCTGCTACTTGAGCTCGACCTTGCCGCCGGCCTCCTCGAGGGCGGCCTTCGCCTTCTCGGCGTCCTCCTTGTTGACCTTCTCCAGGACGGGGCTGGGGGCACCGTCGACGAGGTCCTTGGCCTCCTTGAGGCCCAGGTTCGTCAGCGCGCGCACCTCCTTGATGACCTGGATCTTCTTGTCCCCGGCTTCGGTGAGGACGACGTCGAACTCGTCCTTCTCGTCTTCGCCACCGCCGTCGGCGGCACCGCCACCGGCGGCCGGGGCGGCCACGGCGACGGCGGCC
>DATFFY010000016.1:0-7732 GCA_035249805.1 Acidimicrobiales bacterium
ACGAGCGCGACGCCGACGGCCCCGACCAGCGCCGGCGGCAGCCAGGGCCGGCGGAGCGACGGGCCGAGGTCGGTGAGGATCCAGCCGGCGACGAAGCCGCCGATCAGCCCGCCCACGTGCCCGCCGATGGAGATGTTCGGGAGGCTGAAGGTGATCAGCAGGTTCAGCAGGATCGTGCCGCCCAGGCTCGTCTGGAACGGGTTGATGCCGCGCGACCGCATCGCCGCCACCGCCGCGCCCATCATCCCGAACACCGCGCCCGAGGCGCCCACGGTGAAGTGGTTGGGATCGAGGATCAGCACGCCGAGCGACCCGCTGACGAGCGCGAAGACGTAGACGAGCCCGAAGCGCAGCCGGCCGAGCACCGGCTCCATGAGCTGCCCGAGCTGGTACAGCACGAAGCAGTTGAAGCCGATGTGGATGATGTTGGCGTGCAGGAACCCGGAGGTGAAGATCCGCCACCACTGCCCCTCGGCCACCCCGATGAGCTCCAAGCGGGACGGGTCGAAGGCGCGGGCCACCAGGCCGCCGTCGAAGATGAGGCTGTCCCGGGTCTCCAGGCCGCCGCTCATCCCGGCGACGAAGATCGCCACGTTCACGGCGATCAGCACGTTGGTGGCGAGCAGGCCCCCGCTCCGCAGGTCGCGGCCGCGGATGACCTTCTGCCGACCGGCCCGCGCGCACTCGGGGCACTGGAACCCGACCGACGCCTGGTGCATGCAGTCCGGGCAGATCGAGCGGTCGCACCGCTGGCAGATGACGCCGGCACGCCGGTCGGGGTGCCGGTAGCAGGTCGGGGGGGCCGGCTCCACGGCCGGCAACCTACCTTGGGCGGGCCACCGCCTACGGGCGCGGGGCCCGTTGCGACGGCAACGGCGCGCCGTCGCCGGAGGACGGCCCTCAGGGACGGGCGCCGTCGACCCGTTCGACCCAGATCCTGCGCCCGTCGCCCGCGTTCGGGTCGTTGGACCGGGCCAGGGCCAGCTCGGCGAGGAACGCCTCGACGGGCGGCTCCTCGCCGAGGTCGCGGTGGAGGTCCATCGAGCGGGCTGCGTACTGCAGGATCTGCACGGTCTCGATGCCGGCCAGGTCGTTGAAGAACCAGCCGCAGGACGTGTACATCAGGAGCGCGAAGCGCTGGGCCTCGAGCAGCGTGCGGGCCTCGTCGACCGAGCCACCCTCGACCACGTGCTGAGGCGCGAAGTCGTCCCACGCGCGGGCGCCGACCACGACCTCGCCGTACGCGTCGCGGGCCAGCCACGGGTCGACGAAGAGGACCCCGCCGCGGCGGCTCATGACCTCCTCGGCCCAGTCCCGGTACCGGTCGAGGGCGTGGCGGAGGGGCTCGCGCCACGCCTGCGTCCACCCGGCCTGCCCCCCGGTGTGGCAGCCGCAGTCCGTCAGCCAGCGGCCGACGCCGTGGGCACAGGACCACGCGCTCGTGCGCACGACCGCCTGGTGCGTCGGCGGGCGCTCCTCCACGAGCACGGCGAGGCGGGGCGTCGAGACCCCACGCGCCGGCGCCTCGACCCACAGCGCGTGGGCCAGCATCTGCTCCGCGCCGGGCTTGTGGTGGCCGAAGGTCTCGCCGTCGGTGGCCACCGCCACCATGCCCCCGTCGTCGCCGGCCCGGTCGATGGTGACGTCGAGCAGCTCCTGGCTCGAGGGGGTGCCGAACGCGAGCGACTGCGCGAGGTCGCCGTCGTACATCACCAGGTCGAGGGCCAGGTCGGGGCGCACCGGGTGGCACCATCGAAAGGGACGGTCGGTGGGCAGGGACCCGAGCGACTCGCCCCGCTCGCCGGACAGGTCCTCCCACCCGTCGTCCGCGTCGAGCGGGCGGACGGCCCGCAGCTGGGTCGGGGCGAGGATCGTGAGCCGGAGCCCCTCCTCGGCGAGCACCGCGAGGACGCGCTCGCTCACCGCGGTCTCGGGCAGCCACATGCCGTCGGGGGCGCGCCCGAAGCGGTGGCGGAAGTCGGCGACCCCCCAGCGCACCTGGGTGCGCAGGTCCCGGTCGTTGCACAGCGGGAGGATGGCGTGGCCGTAGGCCTGGGCCAGCCCGCGGCCGGTGCGCCGGTCGGCCTCGAGGAAGCGCTCGTAGACGTCGGGGTGGTGGGCCTCCAGCCACGACAGCAGCGTCGGCCCGACGTTGAACGACATGCGCTCGAGGACGTTCACCCGCTGCCCGTCGACCTCCACCTCGGTGATCGGCCGGTAGCACTCGGCCGTGATGCGCTCGTTCCAGTCGTGGTACGGCGCCGCGGAGGGCTGCTCGGGCACCTCCCCGGTCCAGGGGTCCTCACGAGGCGGTTGGTAGAAGTGGCCGTGGACGACGAGGGAGGCTCCGCCGTCTCGCTGGTCGCCCACCTCAGCTGGGGACCAGGAAGGTCACGGAGGCGGGGGGCAGCGTGAGCACGGCCGAGTGCGAGCGGCCGTGCCACGGCGTGGGCTCCGCCTCGAGGTCGGCCCGCCAGCCGCCGCGGCCGCCGAACCGCGTGTCGTCCGTCGACAGCGGACAGCACCACCGGCCGCCCTGCCGCAGGCCCACCCGGTAGCCGTGGCGGGCGATCCCGGCCAGGTTGGCCACCACGACGACCACGCCGTCGCCGCCGGGCTCGGTGCGCTCGAACGCGTACGTGCTGTGGTCGGCGTCGTCGACCTCGAGCCAGGAGAACGCGCTCGGATCGCTGTCGCCCGCGTGGAGCGCCGGGTGGGCCGCCTCGACGGCGTTCAGCTCCGCGACGAGCGCCTGCACCCCGGCGTGCCGCGGGTCCTCGAGGAGGTGCCAGTCGAGCGAGCGCTCGTGGCTCCACTCCGACCACGGCGCGAGCTCGCTCCCCATGAAGAGGAGCTGCTGGCCGGGATGGGCCCACATCCACGCGTAGAGGGCCCGCAGGTTGGCGAAGCGGTCCTCGTCGGTCGGGCCCGGCATCTTGCCGAGCAGCGAGCGCTTGAGGTGGACGACCTCGTCGTGGCTGAGCGGCAGCACGAAGTGCTCGGCCCACGCGTACGTGAGGCCGAAGGTCAGGTCGTGGTGGTGCCACCGCCGGTGCACCGGGTCCTTGGCCCAGTACTCGAGCGTGTCGTGCATCCAGCCCATGTTCCACTTGTGGGTGAAGCCCAGGCCGCCGAGGTCGACCGGCTTGCTGACCCCACCCCACGCGGTCGACTCCTCCGCGATCGTGCAGATGCCCGGGTGGGCCCGGTGGACGACGGTGTTCAGCTCCTGCAGGAAGGACACCGCCTCGAGGTCTTCCCGGCCGCCGTGGACGTTCGGGCTCCACTGGCCGTGGCCCCGGGAGTAGTCGCGGTAGAGCATCGACGCGACGGCGTCGACGCGCAGGCCGTCGAGGTGCAGCTCCTCGAGCCAGTACAGGGCGTTCGACAAAAGGAACGACCGGACCTCGGGCCGGCCGTGGTCGAACACGAGCGTGCCCCAGTCCGGGTGCTCGCCCCGCCGTGGGTCCGCGTACTCGTACAGGGTCGTGCCGTCGAAGCGGGCGAGGCCCCAGTCGTCCCGGGGGAAGTGGGCCGGCACCCAGTCCACGATCACACCGAGGCCGCGCTGGTGCAGGTGGTCGACGAACCAGCGGAAGTCGTCCGGGTTCCCGAAGCGCGAGGTCGGGGCGTAGTACCCGGTGACCTGGTAGCCCCAGGACGGCTCGTACGGGTGCTCCGCGACGGGCAGCAGCTCGACGTGCGTGAAGCCGAGGGAGGTGACGTGCTCGGCGAGCATCGGCGCCAGCTCGCGGTAGGTCAGGAACCGGTCGTCGGCGGTGCGCCGCCAGGACCCGAGGTGCACCTCGTAGATGCTGAGCCGGTCGCGGAGGAGGTCGCGTCGGTCGCGCGCCTCCATCCACGCGTCGTCGGCCCACTCGTGGCCGCTGGCGAACGCGATGCTGGCCATCCCGCCCGCGTGCTCGGCGAACTGCGCCATCGGATCGGTGCGCTGGCGGCGCACGCCGTCGGCGCCGAGGATCTCGTACTTGTACGGCGTGCCGGACCCGATGCCGTCGACGACGCCGGCCCACACGCCGGAGTCGCCGACCCGCTCGAGGGGGTGGGCCTGGCCGGCCCAGCCGGTCCACTCGCCGACGACGTGGATCGACCGGGCGTGGGGAGCCCACACCGCGAACGCGGTGACGTCCCGCCCGTCGACGACGGTCGGGTGCGCGCCGAGGACCTCCCAGAGCCGCTCGTGCCGGCCCTCGGCGAACAGCCAGAGGTCGTCGGCCGAGGGGAGGGCCGGCCCGGCCGTCACGTCGGTCATCACGGCGTCGACCGCTCCCCCACGAGGCGGGCGATGCCCTCGGCCGGGATCGGGGCGTGGTCGGGCCGGTACCGCAGCTCGTAGGCCAGCTCGTACACGGCCTTGTCGAGCTCGAACGCGCCGAGCACCTCGGCCCGACCGTCCTCGCCGGCGGGGAGGAGCCGCTCGACGCCGGGCACCGCGAGGTAGCCGTGCAGGAACGCCTCGCGGTTGCGGTCCTCCCAGGCCCGGGCCAGCTCCACGAGCACCAGGTCCTCCGGGTCCCACTCGAGCAGGCCCGTCGCCGCGGCGTAGTGCAGCGACCGCATGATGCCGGCCACGTCGCGCAGGGGCGACGACACCGTCATGCGGTCGTCGCGACGCCGGGCCGGCTCGCCCTCGAAGTCGAGCACCCGCCAGCCGTCGTCGACCCGGATCACCTGCGCGAGGTGCAGGTCGCCGTGGATCGTGATCTGCGTGCCGGCGTCCTCCAGCTCGGCCAGCCGGGCGTACCGGTCGCGCACCTCGTCGGGGTCCGGCACGGCGACCTCGGGCGCCCCCGCGGCCGCCGCCTCGGCCTCGCGGAGCTGGTCCTCCATCTGGGCGACCCAGGTCGCGACGTCGGCGGGCTGGGTGCCCCAGACGTCGGCCAGGCCGAGGTGGAGCTCCCCGAGCACCGTCCCGAGCCGCTCCGACTCGTGGGCCAGGTCGCCGCCGCACTCCTCCGGGGGGAGGCGGGAGGCGAGCAGGTCGCGCACGGAGGTGCGGGCCAGCACCCAGCCGTCGGTGGCGCCCACGAGGAACTCCCGCAGCACGGCGAGGTCGGTGCCGTCGCGCTGGAGCTCCGCCTGCGGGGCGAGCACGTGGGGGAACCCTCGGCGGGCCAGCTCGCGGGTGATGGTCATGTCCGGGTTGGGCCCCGGCTCGACCCGCCGGATGACCTTGAGGATGATCGCCTCGTCGAAGACCACCGAGCTGTTGGAGTGCTCCAGCACGATCGGGCGGCGCACCTCGACCTCGACCTCGGGGGCCACGAGGTGGAGGATGGCCACGGCGAGGTCCGGGTCGACCAGGGCGTCGTAGGCGATCAGGTCGTGCCCCCCGGCTTGTGGCACCACCCCGATGACCTCGCGCTCCTTGCCGTGGAGGAAGTCCGGCAGGTCGAGCGACGACCGCAGGCCCACGAACAGCTGGTAGGCGACCACCTCGCCGTCCTCGTGGGTGGCATCGACCAGCGCCCACACCAGGGCGACGTCCCCCTCGTGGAAGACCACCTCGTGCCACCGGACGGCGGCGCTGGCGAAGGGCCGGCCGTGGGCCCCGGACCAGCGCTGCTCCGGCAGGTAGCCGGGGAGCCGCTCGGCCACGGCGGTGAGGGCGTCACCGAGCTCGATCACGGCTCCGCGTCTTCCCCGGAGTCCTGGATGCTGAACCAGTAGAACCCGTAGGGGGCCAGGGTCACGAAGTAGGGCAGCTCGCCGATCGGCGGGAACGGCACCCGGCCGGTGAGCTCCACGGGGACCCTCCCCGCCAGCTCCTCGAGCATGAGCTCGCAGGGCTGCGGGAACCGGCTGAGGTTGTTCACGCACAGGACGATGTCGTCCTCGTCGCGCCGCAGGAAGGCCAGCACCGACGGGTTGTCCGCGTGGAGGACCTCGAACCTCCCGGTGCCGAAGACCGGGTGCTCGCGACGGATGCTCAGGAGGCGCCTCAGCCAGTGGAGGAACGACGACCGATCCCGCTGCTGGGCCTCCACGTTGACGGCCTGGAAGCCGTACACCGGGTCCATCAGGGGCGGGAGGTACAGCTGCGCGAAGTCGGACGTGGAGAACCCGCCGTTGCGATCGGGCGTCCACTGCATGGGCGTCCGCACGCCGTCGCGGTCGCCGAGGAAGATGTTGTCCCCCATCCCGATCTCGTCGCCGTAGTACAGGACGGGGCTGCCCGGCATCGAGAAGAGCATGGCGTGGAAGAGCTGCGCGAGGTCCTGGTCGTTGTCCAGCAGCGGGAAGAGGCGCCGGGCGATCCCGATGTTCCGCCGCATCCGCGGGTCGGTCGCGTACTCGGCGTACATGTAGTCGCGCTCCTCGTCGCTGACCATCTCGAGGGTCAGCTCGTCGTGGTTGCGCAGGAAGATCCCCCACTGGCACCCGTCCGGGATGTCCGGGGTCTGGGCGAGGATCTCCGTGATCGGGTGGCGCTGCTCCCGCCGGACCGCCATGAACATGCGGGGCATGAGCGGGAAGTGGAAGCACATGTGGCACTCGTCGCCGTCGCCGAAGTAGTCGACGACGTCCTCGGGCCACTGGTTGGCCTCGGCCAGCAGCACGCGGCCGGGGTACTCGTCGTCGACGGTCTTGCGCAGCCGGCGCAGGTAGTCGTGGGTCTCCTGCAGGTTCTCCCCGTTCGTGCCGTCCCGCTCGAACAGGTACGGCACCGCGTCGAGCCGGAAGCCGTCGAGGCCCAGCCCGAGCCAGAACCGCACGACGTCGAGCATCGCCTCGGCGACCTCGGGGTTGTCGTAGTTGAGGTCGGGCTGGTGGTGGAAGAACCGGTGCCAGTAGTACTGGCCCCGCTGCGGGTCGAAGGTCCAGTTCGAGGGCTCGGTGTCGACGAAGATGATCCGGGCCTCGCCCCACCGCTGGTCGTCGTCGGCCCACACGTACCAGTCCGCCTTCGGGTTCGTGGCGTCCTGCCGGCTCTCCTGGAACCAGGGGTGCTGGTCCGACGTGTGGTTCATCACCATGTCGGCGACGACCCGCATGCCACGGCGGTGGGCCTCCTCGATCAGCTCGGCCGCGTCCTCGATGCCGCCGTACGCGGGCAGGACCGAGAAGAAGTCGCTGATGTCGTAGCCGCCGTCGCGGAGCGGCGACTCGTAGAACGGGAGGAGCCAGAGGCAGTCGATCCCGAGCCACTGGAGGTGGTCGAGCTTCTGGATGATGCCCTGCAGGTCGCCGGTGCCGTCGTTCGTCGAGTCGAAGAAGCCCCGCACGAGCACCTCGTAGAAGACCGCCCGCTGGTACCAGCGGAGGTCCGACGGGTCGATGGGCGGGGCCACCTACCCAGGCTTGCACAGGATCGCCGGCTCCAAACCCGGTGGTCGACCCTGGTGGCTCAGAGCTCGAGGATGCCCAGGTCGAGGACGATGGTGCCGGTCGCGCCGAGCGGCGCGGCGACGTGCAGCTCCAGCAGGCTGTCGGTCAGCAGCGACTCCGTGATCCGCAGCGGGACGTCCACCGCGTCGCGGGCGCCGATCGGGAACAGCCGCATCGGGTCGCCGTCGCGCGTGAGCACCACGCAGACGAGGTGCTCCGAGCTGTTCCCTCCCCGGAAGTACACGCACTGGGCCGAGACCCCCTCCGGCACCTCGTAGGCCAGCGGGGGGTCGAGGGCCTCGTACTCGTCGAGACCGCTGCCTTCGAAGGTCCGGATCGCCTGGAGGAAGCGTGGGGTCGGCTCCACGCCGCCAATCAGACC
>DATFFY010000017.1:0-13498 GCA_035249805.1 Acidimicrobiales bacterium
TGGCTGCTCGGCGGCCGGCTGCTCGGCGGGCGCCTCTGCTGCGTCGCCGATCACCGCGAGGACCGAGCCGACGTCGACGGTCTCCCCCTCCGGCACCTTGATCTCGGTGAGCGTGCCGCTGACCGGCGACGGCACCTCCGAGTCCACCTTGTCGGTGGACACCTCGAACAGCGGCTCGTCCTCGGCGACGGTGTCGCCCACCTGCTTGAACCACTTCGTGATCGTGCCCTCGGTGACGGTCTCACCGAGCTGGGGCATCGTGATGTCAGGCATCGCGGCGGGGGCTCCTCGTCATCCGTGCAACGGGCGGCCGGTGAGCGAGATCATCGCCTCGCCGAGCACCTCGGTCATCGTGGGGTGGGGTTGGATCAGGCCGGCGAGGTCGTCGACGCTCGCCTCCCAGTTCACGGCGACGTAGGCCTGGCCGAGCTGCTCGGTGACCCAGGGACCGACCATGTGCACGCCGAGGATCCGCCCGGCCCGCCCGTCGGGACCCTTCTCGGCGATCACCTTCACCATGCCCTCGTTCTGGTTCACGATCATCGCCCGACCGTTGTGGTTGTACCGGCTCTTCTGCGTGACGACCTCGAGGCCGGCCTCCTTGGCCGCCTCCTCGGACATGCCCGTGAAGGCCGCCTCGGGCCGCGAGTACACGCACCACGGCACCTTGCCGTAGTCGACGGGCGTCGGGTCCTCGCCGAGGATGTCCTGCACGGCGATCACGCCCTCGATGAACGCGACGTGGGCCAGCGCGGGAGTGGCGATCGCGTCGCCGACGGCCCACACGCCCGGCTCGCCCGTACGGCAGCCCTCGTCGACCTCGATGAAGCCGCGGTCGTCGACCTTCACCGCCGTGCCGTCGAGCCCGAGGTCGTCGGTGTTCGGTCGCCGGCCGACGGACACGACCACGACGTCGACGTCGACGGTCTCGCCGCCGACCTGCACGGCGGTGCCGCCGTCGCGGGGCGTGTGCCCCTCGACCGCGACGCCGGTGCGGATCTCGATCCCCCGCTTCTTGAACGACCGCTCGATGACCTGCGTGACGTCCTTGTCGAGGCCCGGGAGGATCTTGGGCAGCGCCTCGAGGACGACCACCTCGGAGCCGAGGTCCGACAGCATCGATGCGAACTCACAGCCGATCACGCCGCCACCGATGATCGCGGCGCGCTTCGGCAGCTCGGGCATCGACAGCACCTCGTCGGAGGTCATCACGACGGCGCCGTCGACGTCGAAGCCCGGCAGCGTGCGGGGCAGCGAGCCCGGCGCGAGGACGACGGCGTCGCCGGTGAGCTCGAGGTCGCCCGAGCTGCCGCCGCTGACGGTGACCCGCTTGCCCTCGTGGAGCCGACCGTGACCGTCGAGGACCGTCACCTTCCGGCCCTGCAGCAGGCTGCCGAGGCCGCCGACGAGGCCGGCCACGATCTCGTCCTTGCGGGCGAGCGAGACGGACCAGTCGAGGGTGGGCTCCCCCGCGTCGACGCCGTAGGCCTTGGCCTCGGTGACGTGCAGGTACGTGGCCGCGGTCTCGAGCAGCTCCTTGGCCGGGATGCACCCGACGTTCAAACAGGTGCCGCCGAGCTTCCGGGACTCGATCATCGCGATGTTCAGCCCCGCGGACGCCCCGTAGAGGGCCGTGGCGTAGCCGCCGGGACCGCCACCGATCACGACGACGTCGTAGTGCTCGGCCGTGGTGACCACCTCCGTGGGACCGATCTCGCGAACGCGTTGCGCTGCGATCCTATCGGCCCCTCCCAACCCCCCGGACGGGGGTCTACGAGCGGGCGATGAGCACGAACTGCACAGCGGCGGCGACGAGGATGGCCAGGCCGCACAGCAGCGCCGCCAGGATCAACCGCCGAGTGCTCATGTCCTCATGTCCTCATGTCCTCATGTCCTCAGGTCCTCAGGTCCCGGTGAGGATCGACTGCACGAGCGGCTCGCTGTCGGGGGTGACGAGCACGAGCACCTCGTCGCCCGGCAGGAGGCGGGTGTCGCCGCGCGGGAAGATGACGCGCTCCTCGCGGAGCACGGCCACGATCGTGGAGTCGCGCGGGAAGTCGAGGGCCACGATCTCCTGGTTGGCCGCCTTGGCGTCCTGGGCCAGCGTGACCTCGATGAGGCTGGCCCGGCCCTTCTCGAAGCTGAGGAGCCGCACGAGCGTGCCGACCGACACGGCCTCCTCGACGAGGGACGTGAGCAGGTGCGGGGTCGACACGGCGACGTCGATGCCCCAGTTCTCGTTGAACATCCAGTGGTTCTTCGGGTTGTTCACGCGCGCGATCACGCGGGGCACGGCGAACTCCTGCTTCGTGAGCAGGGACACCACGAGGTTGACCTTGTCGTCGCCGGTGACCGCCGCGAGGACGTCGACGTCGTCCAGGCCGACCTTGCGGAGGTTGTCGACCTCGCACGCATCGGCCAGCACCCAGGTCGCCCCCTCCGGCTCGCCGGACCGCTCCGCCTTGGCGACGCGGTCGGCGTCGAGCTCGATGATGATCAGCTCGTGGCCGGCCCGGGTGAGCTCCTCGGCGATGAACGTCCCGACGTTGCCGCCCCCGACGATGATGACCTTCACGAGTGGCCTCCGTGCGCCCCGCCGGCCAGGTAGGTGTCGAGCTCGGCGACGCGGTCCTTGCCGACGGTCATGTAGACGACGTCACCCTCCTGGGTGACCAGGTCGGGGTCGGGCACCTGCCCGATGCCGAGCCGCGACAGCGCGGCGACGCGGGCGAGGCCCGGGACCTCGAGGTCGGCCAGCCGGCGACCGGCCCACGCGTCCGAGACCGGCCGCTCCACCATCACGAGGCTCGCCGACGGGTCCTGCCACTCCGTGGCTGCCAGGTCGGGGAGGATGCGGTGCAGGACCCGGTCGACCGTCCACGGCACGGTGGCGATGGTGGGGATGCCGAGGCGCTCGTAGATCGCGGCCCGTCGCTGGTCGTAGATCCGGGCGACGACCCGCTCCACGCCGAAGACCTCCCGCGCGATGCGGGCGATCATGATGTTCGAGTTGTCGCCGCTCGTCACGGCGGCGAGCGCCCCGGCCTCGTCGATGCCGGCCGCCCGGAGGTGGTCCCGGTCGAAGCCGACGCCGAGCACCACGCGACCGCCGAACCCCTCGGGGAGCCGCCGGAAGGCCTTCTGGTCCTGGTCGACCACCGCGACGCTGTGGCCCTTGTCCTCGAGGATGCGAGCCAGCCCGGCCCCGACCCGACCGCATCCGACGACCACGACGTGCAAGGCGCACTCCTCCGGGACCGGCGCCGTGCCGATCGCCGGGCGATCCTACGGCTGCGCTCACCGGCCCCGGCAAGACGGCCGCCCCCGGGCATCGGCCGCGATGTTCAGCATGCTTGACGCCAGGGGGAAGGGTCCCGATAGGCTGGTCTCGTGGTGGTGTGCTCGTGCGCCGCAGTGAACGACCGGCGGATCGTCGCCGAGATCGTGGACGGCGCGCTCGACCCGGACGCCGTGGCGGACCGCTGCGGGGCGGGAGCGCACTGCGGCGAGTGCCGTCCTACGATCGAGGCGCTGCTCGTCAAGCTCGGCCTGGCCGGGCAGCCGGCCGCCTGACCTCCCTCGCGGTCGCCCTCCCGGGCCGGCGAGGAGCTGCTGTGCAGGGGAACCCGGAGATCATCGAGCTCCTCAACGAGGTGCTCACGGGCGAGCTCACGGCGATCAACCAGTACTTCGTGCACGCCAAGATGCAGGCGAACTGGGGCTACGACCACCTCGCCGAGCACACCCACGGCGAGTCCATCGAGGAGATGAAGCACGCGGACAAGCTGATCGAGCGGGTCCTCTTCCTCGACGGCGTGCCCAACCTCCAGCGGCTGTCCCCGCTGCGCGTCGGGGAGACGGTGACCGAGCAGCTCCGGGTGGACCTGGCCCTCGAGACGGAGGCGCTCCCCCGCCTCAACGACGGCATCGCGAAGGCGGTGTCGGTCGGCGACAACGGGACGCGCGAGCTGCTCGAGGAGATCCTCGTCAGCGAGGAGGAGCACGTCGACTGGCTCGAGACGCAGCTGACGCTCCTCGAGCAGGTGGGCGAGGCGCACTACCTCGCCCAGCAGATCCGCGGGTGACCTAGCGGCGCGCCGCGAGCAGGTCGCGGATCTCGGCCAGCAGCTCGGCCTCGGAGGGCGGCGCCTCGTCCTCCTCGACCTGACCCCGCTTGCGCCGCTCGGCCAGCACGCTCATCGGCTTCACCACCAGGAAGAACACGACGGCGGCGATCGAGACGAACCGGATGGCGGCGTCGATGACGAGCCCGTAGCTGAACTCGCTGCCGTTGATCTCGAAGGTCATCTCGGTGAAGTCCCTGGAGACGATCATCCCGATCAGGGGGGTGATGATCCCCTGGCTGAGCGCGGTGACGACGGCGGTGAACGCGGCGCCGATGACGACCGCGACGGCCAGGTCCACGACGTTGCCCCGCATCAGGAACTTCTTGAAGTCGTCCAGCATGTGCGCTCCCCTCGTGTCGCCCGGTCGGCACCACCCGTTGGGCCGGTACGGTATCCCCGGTGCGCATCGCCATCACGGGGGCCAGCGGGCTCATCGGCACGGCGCTCCGACAGCGCCTGTCGGCGGAGGGGCACGCGGTCGTCCCGATCGTCCGCGGCGAGCCCGCCCCCGGCGAGATCGGCTGGGACCCCGCGGCCGGTCGGCTCGTCCCGGCGGACCTCGCAGGGCTCGACGCGGTCGTCAACCTCGCCGGCGAGGGCATCGGTGAGAAGCGGTGGACACCCGAGCAGAAGCGTCGCATCGTCGACAGCCGCGTTCGGGGCACCGCGCTCCTGTCCGAGGCGATCGCCGCCGCGGACGACCGCCCGTCGGTGCTGCTGTCCGGCTCGGCCGTCGGGTACTACGGGAAGGATCGCGGCGGGGAGGCGGTCACCGAGTCGAGCGGGCCCGGGGACGACTTCCTCGCCCGCCTCTGCGTGGACTGGGAGGCGGCCACCGCACTCGCGCGGGAAGCCGGCGTGCGGGTCGCCCACCTGCGGACCGGCGTCGTCCTCGACCGCAGCGGGGGCGTGCTGCCGCGGATGGCCCTGCCGATCCGGCTCGGGGTCGGCGGGCGGATCGGGTCGGGTCGACAGTGGATCAGCTGGATCACCCTCGCCGACCACGTGGCCGCGACGAGCTTCCTCCTCGAGCACGACGTGCGGGGCCCGGTGAACCTCACGGCCCCCGAGCCGGTCACCAACGAGCGGCTCACGAAGGCGCTGGGCGCCGAGCTGCACCGGCCCACCGTCCTGCCCGCGCCGGCGTTCGCGCTGCGGCTCGCCCTCGGGCGCGAACGGGCGGACAACCTGGTCTTCGCCAGCCAGCGCGTCCTGCCGAAGGCGCTGCAGGACGCGGGGTTCGCGTTCACCCAGCCCGTGATCGGCGGGGCGCTGCAGTCCGTCCTGAGCTAGCCCCTCGTCACTTCGGCTGCATGCGCACGCCGCCGTCCACGCGGATGGTCTCGGCGTTCATGTAGCTGTTCGACAGCAGCTCGCAGGCCATCGACGCGAACTCGTCGGAGCTGCCGAGCCGGTCCGGGAACAGCACGTCCCGGCGGAGCTTCTCCTTGAAGGCCTCGGAGCCGTCGCCCTGGCCGTAGATCGGCGTGTCGATGAGCCCCGGGGCGATGCAGTTCACGCGCACGCCGATGGCAGAGAGGTCTCGGGCGATCGGCAGGGTCATGCCGACCACGCCGCCCTTGGATGCCGAGTAGGAGGCCTGACCGATCTGGCCGTCGAAGGCGGCCACCGAGGCGACCGTGACGATGGCACCCCGCTCCCCGTCGGCCAGCGGCTCGGTCTGGCCCATCGCCGTCGCCGCCAGCCGGATGCAGTTGAACGTCCCCACCAGGTTCACCTCGAGGACCTTCTTGAAGATGTCGAGGTCGTGGGCCGACTCGTACTGACCGTCGCGGCCCACGGTGCGGGTGGCCCAGCCGATCCCGGCGGCCGTGACCAGCGCCCGGAGCGGGCCGAGCTCCTTCGCCGCCTCGACCGCGGCGATCACCTGCTCGGCGTCGGCGACGTCGGCCTGCGCGAACACCCCGCCGGTCTCCTTGGCGACCGCCTCCCCCTTGTCTGGGTTCATGTCGACGACCACGCAGCGCGCCCCCCGCGCCGACAGCAGGCGGACCGTGGCCTCGCCGAGCCCGGAGGCGCCACCCGTGACGATCGCAGAGATGCCGTTCAGATCCATGGCGGGCGACTCTATTGACGGTTCGGTCAAGCGAGCGAACCGACGATAGGTTGCAACGACCCCCCAAACAGCGTGCCCCCCGGAGGTTCCCCCCGTGCCTGCTCCCAACCCCGCCGACCTCGGTCCCCTGGCGCCCCTCGCAGGCACCTGGGAGGGCACCGAGGGCGTCGACGTCGCCTTCAACAACGAGACGGGCAAGGTGAAGGAGACCCCGTACCGGGAGCGGGTCGTGTTCAACCCGTTCGGCCCGGTGGACAACGGCACCCAGTGCCTCTTCGGCCTCGACTACCGCATGGCCGCGTGGCGTGACGGCGAGGAGGACCCCTTCCACACCGAGGTCGGGTACTGGCTCTGGGATGCGGCCGACGGCCAGGTGATGCGCTGCTTCATGGTCCCGCGCGGCTCGACGCTGATCGCCGGCGGTCCGGCCAAGGCGGACAGCCGCAGGCTGGTCCTGCAGGCCGAGGTCGGCTCCGAGAGCTACGGCATCCTGTCGAACCTGTACCTGTCGGGTGCGGCCCGAACGGTGCTGTACCAGTGCACGGTCGAGGTCGGGGACGAGTCCTGGAGCTACGAGCAGACGACCACGGTCGAGCTCGCGAAGCGGCCGGGCACCCCGTTCGCCCACACCGACCGCAACACGCTGAAGCGGACGAGCGAGTAGTCAAGGGCCCGTCTGGGCGCGCTGGGTGAGGGCGGCCTCGACGGCCAGGCGATCGACGAGGTCGTTCATCGGGTCGTCCCCGTGGCCCTTCACCCAGCGGAAGCTCACGTCGCCCCGCTCGTTCACGATGGTCACGAGCGGCTCCCACAGGTCGCGGTTGGCGACCGGCTTCTTCGCGCTGTTCACCCACCCGCGGCGGAGCCACCCCTCCCACCACCGGTCGCGGAAGCAGTTCACGACGTAGGTCGAGTCGCTCACGATCTCCAATGGGCCCGAGATGGACCGGACCGCCTCCAGGGCCGCCGTCAGCTCCATGCGCTGGTTGGTGGTGTGCGGCTCGGCCCCGGCGGCGTACGCACCCTCGGGGATGGCCCACGCCCAGCCGCCCGGACCGGGGTTCCCGGAGCAGGCGCCGTCCGTGTAGGCGGTGGTCGGAGCGGGGTCGACGACGGGCATGTGACGAATCGTGCCGCGTCCTGGTCCGGAGCGGCGACAATGGAGCCGTGGGGGACCCGACCAGGAAGAGCTCGCCCATGATCATCGACGGTTTCGTCCACCAGCTCCCCGACATCGATCCGGCGGAGACCCAGGAGTGGCTGGACTCCCTGGACGCCGTGGTCGGCGCCCAAGGCAAGACGAGGGCGCGGTTCCTCCTCTCCCGGCTCCTCGAGCGGGCCCGGGAGCTGCAGGTGGGTGTTCCCGCCACGGTGTCGACCCCGTACGTGAACACGATCCCGCCGGAGGAGGAGCCCTTCTTCCCCGGTGACGAGCACCTCGAACGGCGCCTCCGGGCGTTCATCCGCTGGAACGCCGCCGTGATGGTCGTGAAGGCGAACAAGCACGCCGACGGCATCGGCGGGCACCTGGCCACGTTCGCGTCGTCGGCTGCGCTCTACGAGGTCGGCTTCAACCACTTCTTCCGCGGCAAGGACGACGGCCTCCCGGGTGACCACGTCTACTTCCAGGGCCACGCCGCTCCGGGCATCTACGCGCGGGCCTTCCTCGAGGGGCGCCTCACCGAGGAGCAGCTCGACCACTTCCGCCGCGAGGTCGGCGGCTACGGCCTCTCGTCGTACCCCCACCCACGGCTGATGCCGGACTTCTGGGAGTACCCCACGGTGTCGATGGGGCTCGGCCCGCTGTCGTCCATCTACCAGGCCCGGTTCAACAAGTACCTCCACCACCGGCACATCGAGGACACGTCCGGGTCGCGCGTGTGGGTGTTCCTCGGCGACGGCGAGTGCGACGAGCCCGAGACGCTCGGGTCGATCTCCCTCGCCGCGCGCGAGGGCCTCGACAACCTGATCTGGGTCGTGAACTGCAACCTGCAGCGCCTCGACGGGCCCGTGCGCGGCAACGGCAAGATCATCCAGGAGCTCGAGGCGGTGTTCCGGGGCGCCGGGTGGAACGTGATCAAGGTCGTGTGGGGCTCGAAGTGGGACGAGCTCCTCCTGCGCGACGTGGACGGCGTGCTGCTCGAGAAGATGAACACCACCGTCGACGGCGAGTTCCAGCGCTACGCGGTGGAGCCGGGGTCGTACACCCGCGAGCACTTCTTCGGCCCCGACCCGCGCCTGCGGCGGATGGTCGAGCACCTCTCCGACGAGGACATCCGCAACCTGCCCCGCGGCGGCCACGACTACCGGAAGCTCTACGCCGCGTACAAGGCGGCCACCGAGCAGGAGGGCGCGCCGACGGTGATCCTGGCCAAGACGGTCAAGGGCTGGACCCTGGGCCCGGACGTCGAGGGCCGCAACGCCACCCATCAGATCAAGAAGATGACGACGGACCAGCTCCGGCAGCTTCGCACCCGGCTCCATCTCGACGAGGAGGTGCCGGAGGAGGCGCTGGCCGACGACAAGGAGCCGCCCTACATCTCGCTCGCCGACGACAGCGAGGCCAAGCGGTACCTCGTGCAGCGGCGCACCGCGCTCGACGGCTTCCTGCCCCGGCGGTCGACCGTCGCCCGCCGTCCGATCGAGCCGCCGGCCGACGCGGCGTTCACCGAGGTGCTCGGCGGCTCCGGGAAGCAGGCCGCGTCGACCACGACCGCGTTCACGCGCCTGCTCCGCAACCTCTGCCGCGACAAGACCTTCGGCCCGCGGGTCGTGCCCATCGTCCCGGACGAGGCCCGCACGTTCGGCATGGACGCGCTCTTCAAGGAGCTCGGCATCTACGCGTCGAAGGGCCAGATGTACGAGCCGGTCGACCACGACCTGCTGCTCTCGTACAAGGAGTCGCAGCAGGGCCAGATCCTCGAGGAGGGCATCACCGAGGCCGGCTCGCTGGCGAGCTTCATCGCGGCGGGCACGTCGTACGCCACCCAGGGCGTGCCGATGGTGCCGTTCTTCACCTTCTACTCGATGTTCGGCTTCCAGCGGGTGGGCGACCTCATCTGGCAGGCCACCGACGCGCGGGCCCGCGGGTTCCTCCTCGGCGCCACCGCCGGGCGCACGACGCTGCTCGGCGAGGGGCTGCAGCACCAGGACGGCCACAGCCTCCTGCTCGCCTCGGTGAACCCGGCGATCGAGGCGTACGACCCCGCCTTCGCCTACGAGGTCGCCGTCATCGTGCGCGAGGGCCTCCGCCGCATGGTGGGCCAGGAGGAGGACGTCATCTACTACCTGGCCCTCTACAACGAGAACCAGCAGATGCCGGCCCTGCCCGAGGGCGCCGACGCGGGTGTCGTCGAGGGGCTGTACCGGTGGGCGGACGCCCCGGCCGTGGACGGGCCCAAGGCCACGATCGCCTTCTCCGGCACGGCGAACGTCGCCGCCCGCGTCGCGCAGGCCGAGCTGGCCGAGCACTACGGGATCCCCGTCGATCTCTGGTCGGCCACCAGCTACAAGCGGCTCCGCGAGGAGGCGCTGACCGCGGAGCGCTGGAACCGGCTGCACCCCGACGCGCCACCGCGCACGCCGCGCGTCACCGAGCTCCTCGCGGGTGAGGGGCCGATCGTCGCCGTCACCGACTTCATCAAGGCGGTCCCCGACCAGGTCGGCCGGTGGATCCCCGCGGGTCGTCGCTTCGTGCCCCTCGGCACCGACGGCTTCGGCCGCAGCGACACCCGCGAGGCCCTGCGCCGGCACTTCGAGACCGACGCCGGCCACGTCGTCGTGGCCGTGCTGTCCGCCCTCGCCGCCGACGGTGCCTGCGAGCCCGCCGCGGTGAAGGACGCGATCGCCCGGTACGAGCTCGATCCCGAAGCCGTCGACCCGAGGGCAGCCGACCTCTCGTCGTAGCGCTCAGCTTCCGCCGGTGCGGGCGCGGTGCCGCGCCCCGGCCGCGACCTGGCGCTCGAGGGTCGCCAGGTCCGGCTCGGCGTGGCGCAGGTCCTCCGGCCACGACTCCACCGTGGCCGCCGCCCACGCCGACCATCGATCGATCGCGTCGAGGAACTCCTGGAGGAGCTGCCCGCAGAGGATCAGCCACGGCAGCCGATCGGGGAAGGGCCCCTCCCCCGCGAGGTACCCCTCGGGGATCCCCTCGCTCTGGCGGTACTGGTCGTCGACCCATGCGCGCGCCGTGTCGATCGCGGCGAGCACGTCGGCCTTGCTGCCGTGCTCGGCGAAGAACACCTTCAACAGGGCCTCGAACTCGAGGACGGGCCCGGCGGCCGGGGTCGGCATCCACGCGGCCATCGCCCGCCGACCCTTCGGGGTGATCGCGTAGACGGTCCGGGGCCGCTGGCCGACGGTCTCCTTCGTCGCCTTCGCCAGCCCGTGCGCCACCAGCTTCTTGGGCTCCTCGTAGAGCTTGCTCTCGGCCCGCGGCCAGAACGATCCCATCGCCCGGTCCATCTGCTTGGCCAGCTCGTAGGTGGTCCACGGCCGAAGCGACAGCAGGCCGAGGATGGCGTAGGACGTGGACGTCAGCGGTGCCCTTCGGGGCTCTGGCATTGACATGCTCCCTTTGGGATCGTAGGTTGCTCCCTTGGGGAGCATACGTCTCGAGAAGGGCCTCGGCATGGAGATCGTGAACGTCGAGCAGGCGGCGGCGTGGGACGGCCACGAGGGCGACGTCTGGACCGAGCACGCCGACCGCTACGAGCGGGCCGGCCGGCGGGCCTACGAGCGGTTCCGGGCGCTCGTGCCGATCGGTCGCACGGACGACGTGCTCGATGTCGGGTGCGGTGCCGGCGGCTCCACGCGGGACGCGGCTCGGGCCGCGGCGGAGGGAACCGTCCTCGGCGTCGACCTCTCTCGGCGCATGCTCGAGCTGGCGCGCGCTCGCACGGAGGCCGAGGGCCTCACGAACGTCACCTACGAGCAGGCCGACGCCCAGGTGCACCGTTTCGACGCCGGCTCCCGAGACCTCGCGATCAGCGTCTTCTGCGCCATGTTCTTCGGCGATCCCGTCGCCGCGCTCGCCAACATCGGCACCGCGCTGCGGCCCGGCGGCCGGGTGGCTCTCGCGACCTGGCGCGGGCTCGACGAGAACCAGTGGCTCGTCACCCTCCGCAGCACGCTCGCGGCCGGCCGTGACCTCCCCTCGCCGCCGTCGCGCGGCACCTCGCCGTTCGGGCTCTCCGAGCCCGACCACGTGCGGTCCGTGCTGCGCGACGCCGGGTACCGGGACGTCGAGCTCACGCCGATCGACGAGCCGATGGAGCTCGGCAAGGACGCCGCCGACGCGCTCGAGTTCGCCAGGACGATGGGCATCTACGAGGGCCTCACCCGCGACCTCGACGACGCGACGACGGCCGAGGTGACCGACCGGCTCCACCAGGCGTTCGTCGCCGCGGAGGCGCCCGACGGCGTGCTCCTGCCCGCCGCGGTCTGGTTGATCAGCGCGACGCGCTGACCTGCTGCCGCCGGGCGGCGGTTGCCGGCCAGGCGTAGACAGTGCGCATGACCGACCGCTACCTCGCCCCCGGGTGGTTCACCCGGAACGTGTTCAACCGGGCCGTCCGCTGGCTGGCCCGCCGGGGCGTGAGCGTGGCCGGCAGCCGCGAGCTGCAGGTCGTGGGACGTTCGAGCGGGCAGGTGCGCACGACCGTCGTCAACCTCCTCGAGGTCGATGGCCGGCGGTACCTGGTCGCCCCCCGGGGCACGACCCAGTGGGTCCGCAACCTGCGCGTGGCGGGCACCGGCTCGCTGCGCGTTGGGAGGCGCCACGAGCCGTTCCGGGCGACGGAGCTGGCCGACGCCGACAAGGTGCCGGTGCTCCGCGCCTACGTCGAGCGCTGGCGGTGGGAGGTCGGCCAGTTCTTCGAAGGCCTGCCCAAGGACCCGACCGACGACGACCTCGCCGGCATCGCCGCCGGCTTCCCCGTCTTCGCGGTCACCGAGGCCTGACGCCCCGCGAGCCGCTACCGGCCGGAGGCGGTCGGGACGATCGCGCCGCAGGCGTAGCGGAAGCCGGCGTTGCCGGTCGTCGAGCTCGTGCCCACCGACGGGTGCTTGCCGAAGTCGTCGGCGGCGAAGTGCACGATCAGCGCCTTGCCCGGCAGCTGGCCTGCGGCGAGCTTGTCGACCACGAACTCGATCGTGGCCTCGCCGTCGCTCTGGCGGACGAGGCTCGGCAGGTCCCCCGTGTGGGCGCCGTGCGCGTGCCCGCCGTCGTCCCAGTGGCCGTCGACCTGGGTGAACCATGCGCTGGCGGCGGCCGGCTCCGTGCCGGGCTCGAAGGTGATGCAACCGTCGTCGGTGTTCCCGTCGCCAGTGTCGTCGTCGTTGTTGGCGTGCACGTGGAAGCCGTGGAACTCCGCCGGGTTCCCCGCCACGGCGTTGTCGATCGCCACCGTGACGCGACCGACGACCGAACCGTCCCCGCGCGACGTGAACAGGGCCTGCCCCACCTCGTTGCCGTTGATGTCCACGAGCGTCGCACTCGCCACCGCCGGGCCGGCACCGCTCGTGCCCGGCGTGCCTGCGGTGACCGCGACGACCGCCGCCGCGACCGTGATCGCCACCGCGGCCCAACGTGCCCGTCGAAGAACTCGCATCGGATGCTCCCTCGCTCCGTCGTCTACCTCTCCTCCTGTCGCGCGACGGGGTCGAACCGGTTCACGAGGGATCGTGGGCCCCGGACCGCCGCTCAGGTCGTCCAGTCGGCGGGGCTGCGGGGGTCGGGGACGTAGGCGCAGTACGTGCCCGTGCGGATCGTGCGATCGAGGTGCTCGCCGAGCTCCGGGTGGTGCTCGGCGATGCGGGCCAGGGCCTGGCGGATGGCACGGGTCACCCCGGCTCGAGCTCGCTCGGAGTCGGACGCGGCTCGTCGGTCGCGTCCACCCAGGCCGACCGCGCGTGCGAGCTCCCGGACGATGAAGTCGCGCTCGGCGTCCGCCTGTGCCGCACGCTCGTCGTCGCCGTTGCGCAGCGCCTCCTCGAGGTCCTCCTCGGTCTCGGCCAGGCGCCGCCGGTACGCCTCCTTCGCGCGAGCGTCGAGGAGCTCGCCGGCGTCGCCGGAACCCGAGCGAGTCGCGCTGCCTCCGCTCTCCGACGCGACCAGGTCCAGCACGTGCAGCTCGCGGCCCGGGTCGGTGAGCAGGCGGACGAGGTAGCGCATCCCCTTGCGGTCGCGCACGCGCACGGTCTGCGCCTCGTACACCACGGTCCAGTAGTCACCCTCGCGACGGAACAGGCTGGTGCCGGGCGGGCGCGGCGCCAAGGCCGGGGCGTCGGCGCG
>DATFFY010000018.1:0-7682 GCA_035249805.1 Acidimicrobiales bacterium
GGGACGCGGACGCTCCTGGTTCCGACGATCAACGGGTCCGAGGCCCTGGACTTCGCGGGGTTCCACTCGGCGTACGAGGACCTGATCCACGGCGAGGCCCGCCCCGAGGGCCTCCGCCACGAGGAGCGGGCCCTCCACGACGAACGCGCCTTCCTCCAGGCGCGCAGCGCGGCGCCTCGAGAGGCGCCGCAGCCGCTGCACACTGGGATGGCGCGACCCGATCGGGCCGCCGTCGGTCAGGCGCTCTCCTTGGCCGACGCCTCGCCCGCTGCTTGGACGAGCGCCGCGAAGGCGGCCGGCTCGTGCACGGCGAGGTCGGCGAGCACCTTGCGGTCGACCTCGATCTCGGCCATCCGCAGGCCGGCGATGAACCGGCTGTACGACGTGCCCTGCTCGCGGCACGCCGCGTTGATCCGCTGGATCCAGAGCGAGCGGAAGTCGCCCTTCCGCGCCCGGCGGTCGCGGAAGGCGTACTGCAGCGAGTGCATGACCTGCTCGTTGGCGGCCTTGTACGACCGGCTCTTGTTGCCGTAGTAGCCCTGCGCCCGCTCGAGGGTGGCTCGGCGGTGCTTCTTCGAGTGGACGGCGCGCTTGACCCGTGCCATGACCTGCTTCCTCCTACGTCGTCGTCGACCCGGCTATCGACCGAGCATCCGCTTGATGCGAGGGGCGTCACTGGGGGCGACGGCCACCTCGCCCTTCAGGCGGCGCATCCGCTTCGGGGCCTTCTTCTCGAGGATGTGGTTGTTGTTGACCTGCAGGCGCCGGAGCTTGCCGGTGCCGGTCACCTTGAAGCGCTTGGCGGCGCCCCGGTGCGTCTTCATCTTGGGCATCAGGATCCCTCTGCTGCTTCGTCGGCCGGTGCTTCCACCGGCGCCTCGGCCGAGCCGTTCGCCTCCTGGGCGACGGCGGCCGCCGCCCGCTGGGCCGCGGCTTGTGCCCTCTTGTCGGGGGTGAGGACCATCGTCATGTTGCGTCCGTCGATCCGGGGGAAGATCTCGACCCGGCCCACGTCCTTCACGGCCTCCTCGACCTCGTCGAGGATCCGCTTGCCGAGCTCCGGGTGGTACACCTCCCGGCCCCGGAAGGTCAGCGTGACCTTCACCTTGTGGCCCTCCGAGAGGAACCGCTCGACCTTGCGGGTCTTCGTGTCGAAGTCGCCCTTCGAGATCTTCGGCCGGTACTTCATCTCCTTGATGACCACGTTCGTGGTCTTCCGGCGAGACTCCTTGGCCTTCTGGGCCGCCTCGTACTTGTACTTGCCGTAGTCCATGATCCGACACACGGGTGGGTTCGCCTGGGCGGCGACCTCAACGAGGTCGAGGTCGAGCTCCCGGGCGATGGCCAGGGCCTCGGGCAGCGGCTTGATGCCGATCTGCTGCCCGTCGTGACCCACGAGTCGGACTTCCCGAGCTCGGATCCTGTCGTTGATCCGCGGCTCGTTGTTGGCCGGCGGCGTGGCTATCGCCAAATCCTCTTCACTAGGCGCAGCTACCTCCTGTGCGCGGACTGGGTCGGTGGACGCCGACGGCCGCCCACGCAGCCCAAGGCTGCGAAGGAGGTGCTGTCGACCCGGGCGCACGCGCGGTGGCCGGGTGGGGGCAGGCCCCGCTTCCTGGTGCAGTTGTGCGGCGTAGGGTACCAGTGATGTCTCGAACGCCCACAACCCGGGACCCGCGCCGATGACGCTGTGGACGCCGGACGGGGAGCGCCCGGTGGACCGGGGCGAGCCTCAGCCGGTCCCCGAGGAGCCGGCGATCGAGGACCTCTCGCCAGAGGACCGCGCCCGCCTCGAGGAGATGCAGGCCGAGCTGGACGAGGTGCGGGCCCAGCTCCTCGCCGCGCCGGCCTCCGTCGTGGTGGCCAACCACGCGATGGGCATCTACGAGCTCGCCGCGCTGCACCTCACCGCCGCCGAGCCGAAGCTGGCCGAGGCCTCGTTGGCGATCGACGCGCTGGCTGCGCTGGTGGAGGGCCTCGCGGGACGCCTGGGCGAGGCGGAGCTCACGCTCCAGGAGGCGCTGAGCCAGCTCCGGTCGGCCTACGTCGGGGTGTCGTCGCGGGCCCAGGGGTAGCGGGGTGGTCGCCCTGCCGGAACCGGGCGGCGCCGAGCCGGACCTCCTCGCCGCGCTCCTGCAGGACAGCAACGAGCTCGCCGCCGTCCTCGAGCCCGATGGGCGCTTCCGGTACCTGAACGGCGCCGGCCGCCGCCTGCTCGGCCTGCGGGCCGACGACCCGCTGCCGGCAGGGTCGGCCTTCGAGCTCGTCGCCGCCGTCGACCTGAGCGTCCTCGAGGTCGCGCTGCTCCCCGCGCTCGAGGCCCGCCGCTGGTGGTCGGGCAACCTCAACCTGGTGACGACCACCGGCGGGGAGCTGCCGACCCGCTCGACGCTGCGCGCGTGGCCCGCGGGGGACGGGGACGCGCCCATCACCTGGATCGCGCGCGACGTGAGCACCGAGCGAGCCGTGTACGAGCGGCTCCACAAGAAGGTGTTCGAGGACGAGGTGACGGGTCTCCCCCACCGGTCGATCTTCCTCGACCGCCTCGACCTCTCGCTGCGGCGCACCCACGTGGGCGCGCCGTCCGTGACGTTGCTCGTCATCGGCCTCGACCGGTTCCGCGACCGCACCGACCGCCTCGAGCCCGGCGGCCGTGACGAGCTCCTGCGGGCGGTGGGCCAGCGCCTCGACGCGTTGCGGACCCCATCGGACAGCTTCTCGCGCTGGGGCGACGACGAGTTCGTCTTCCTCTCCGAGGACGGGACCGGACCCGACGACCGCGCCTACCGCGTCGCGTCCGCGTTCGCGGATCCCTTCCCGGTGGCCGGCGTCGACGTGTACCTCACCGCCTCGATCGGCGCGGCCACCGGCCATCCGGGATCGGTCAGCACGGACCAGCTGCTCCGCCAGGCCGACGCGGCCGTCCAGATGGCCCGCCAGCGGGGCGGCGGTGCGCTGCAACGGTTCGACGACGCGATGCAGGACCGGGCCCGGCGGCGGGCGGAGGTGGAGGACGAGCTGCGGGGCGCGGCCGACCGCGGCGAGCTGGTCCTCCACTACCAACCGGAGGTGTCGCTCCGCACGAACCGCATCGAGGCGCTCGAGGCGCTGGTGCGCTGGCAGCACCCCGACTGGGGGCTCGTCTCCCCCGGCGAGTTCGTGCCCGTGGCCGAAGCCTCCAACCTGATCCTCGAGGTCGGGGCCTGGGTGCTGCAGGAGGCCACGGAGCAGTGCGGCCGCTGGCGAGCTCGCTACGGCGAGGCCACGCCGGCCGTCGCGGTCAACATCTCGGCCCGGCAGTTCGCCCAGGACGACTTCGTCGAGCTGGTGGCCGGCGCGCTCGAGCGGTCCGGGGCCGAGGCCGGCGACCTCTGCCTCGAGATCACCGAGAGCATCCTCATGGACGACCTCGACCGCACGATCGCCACGCTCGGCCGGCTCAAGGCCCTCGGCGTGCAGCTCGCCGTCGACGACTTCGGCACGGGCTACTCGTCGCTGTCGTACCTCCGCCGCTTCCCCGTCGACGTCCTGAAGGTCGACCAGTCCTTCGTGAGCGGGCTCGGCCACGACGCGGAGGACTCCGCCATCGTGCAGGCCGTCGTCGCCATGGGCCGCGCACTGCGCCTGACCACCGTCGCCGAGGGCGTGGAGACCGGCCACCACGTCATCGAGCTGCGGGAGCTGGACTGCGACCTCGCGCAGGGGTACCACTTCGCCCGGCCCCGCCCGGCCGACGCCACGACCGAGGTGCTCGACGCCGGCCCGGACTGGCTCGACATCACGCCCTAGGCGGGGGTGAGGCCGGTCGCCTCCCAGCGACCCATGCCGCCCGGGCGCACCTCGAAGCGCACCACCGTGCCGACGGCGATGGAGCGGGTGCCGTCCGCGAGCTGCGTGCAGTGGAACGGGTAGGTCCGGCCCCCGGCCTCGACCTCCCCGAGGCCACGCCCCTCGTCGAAGGCCGTGACCACCCCGTCCAACATCAGCTCAGTGGACGATCTTGGCGAGCGGCAGCTCGATGATGTCCGTCGCGCCCGCGTCCTTCAACGCCGGGATGAGCGTGTTGATCGTCGCCTTGGCCACCACCGTCTCGACCGCGTACCCGCCGTCGCCGAACAACTTCGACACCGTGGGTGACTTCATCGAGGGGAGCAGGGCGATCACCGGATCGAGGTCGCCCTCCGAGACGTTGAGCTTCACCAGCACCTTGCCGCGGGCCTCCATCACGCCGTCGAGGAGCGTCTTCAGCTGGTCCATGGCGTGCCGCTTGGCCGGATCGGCCACGGCGGCCCTGTTCGCGACGAGCGCCGTGTAGCTGAGCAGCACCTCGTCCAGGATGCGCAGCCCGGCGGCCCGGAGGGCCCGGCCCGTCTCGGTGCCGTCCACGATGCAGTCGACGATGTCCGGCACCTTCGCCTCGGTGGCGCCGTAGCTGAGCCGGATGTCGGCCTCGATCCCGTGGGAGGAGAAGAAGCGGCGCGTGAGCTCCGGGTACTCGGTCGACACGCGCACGCCCTGCGGCAGGTCGGCCACGGACCCGATCGGCGAGTCCTGCGGCACGGCGACCACGATCCGGAACGGGCGGCTGCTGGCCTTCGAGTACTGCAGCTCGCCGAGGATCTCGACGTCGCTCCCGGTCTCCTCCACCCAGTCGCGTCCCGCGATGCCGAGGTCGAAGAGGCCCTCCGCCACGTACACCGGGATCTCCTGGGGGCGCAGGATGCGGACGTCCTCGATGCGCGGATCGTCGACGGTGGCCCGATAGTCGACGGTCGACGAGCGCTCGACCCGCAGGTCGGCGGCCTCGAACAGCTCGAGGGTGGGCTTCTCGAGCGAACCCTTCGGCAGGACGAGGCGGAGCACGGGCGACGAGGCTAGGCCGTGGCGTGCGGACGACCGCAACCATTGGGAGTGGTCGCCGCTGGCGAGGCCGCGAACGTCCTCTGCCAGCGAGCCGTGCCACTGTCCCGCCGGGTCGCCTCGCCTACCGGCTCGGCTCCCTCCGGCCGGCCACCGGGGGGTGGGCGGCGGCGAGCCGGGCCATCTCGACCGCCACGACCGCGGCGTCCTCACCGACGTTGTGGCCACCGGGACCCTCCGACCGGGCCAGCGCCTGATCGCGGTCCTCGGTCGTGAGCACCCCGAACGCGACGGGCACACCCGTCGTGAGCTGCACCTGCTGGATCCCGGCCGCGGACTCCCCCGCCACCAGCTCGTAGTGCGTCGTCTCACCGCGGATCACGCTGCCGAGGCAGATGACCGCGTCGACCGATCCCGACGCGGCCAGGATGCGGGCGCCCATCGGCAGCTCGAAGCTGCCGGAGACCGTGACGTCCACGACGTCCGCCGGATCGACGCCCAGGGCGGCCAGCCCGCGGCCCACGCCCTGGGCCAACCGGTCGACGATGTCCGCGTTCCAGCGGGCCCGCACCACCCCGATGCGCAGCCCCTCCCCGGACAGGCCCTCGGGGGCCGCGGCCTTGTCGTCGGGACCGGCCATGGCTACGGAGCATCCTCCAACCCCTCGACGAGGTGCCCCATCCGGTCGCGCTTGGTGCGGAGGTACGCGATGTTCTCGGGGTTCGGGACGACCACCGAGGGGACCCGGCCCGTGATCTCCAGGCCGAAGCCCTCGAGACCGCCGTACTTGGCCGGGTTGTTCGTGATGACCCGCATCGTGGTGATGCCGAGGTCGACGAGGATCTGCGCGCCGATGCCGTACTCCCGGCTGTCGGCGGGCAGCCCGAGCTCGAGGTTGGCGTCGACCGTGTCGCGACCCTGCTCCTGGAGGCTGTAGGCGCGGATCTTGTGGCCGATGCCGATGCCGCGGCCCTCGTGGCCGCGCAGGTAGACGACGGCGCCGTGCCCCTCCTGGGCGATCATCCGCATGGCCGAGTCGAGCTGGACGCCGCAGTCGCAGCGCAGCGACCCGAACACGTCCCCGGTGAGGCACTCGCTGTGCACGCGGACGAGCACGTCGTCCTCCCCGGCGACGGTGCCCTTCACCAGGGCGACGTGCTGCTCGCCGTCGAGGAGCGACTCGTACGCGTAGCAGGTGAAGTCGCCCCACCGCGTGGGGATGCGGGTCTCCGCGATCCGGCGCACGAGCTTCTCGTTCTGGCGCCGGTACCGCACGAGGTCGGCGATCGAGATCATGAGCAGGTCGTGCTTCGTCGCGAAGCGCTCCAGCTCCGGCACGCGGGCCATGTCGGTCTTCTTGTCGTCGACGATCTCGCAGAGGAGGCCGGCCGGGTACAGCCCGGCCATGGTGCACAGGTCGATCGTCGCCTCGGTGTGGCCGGCCCGCTTGAGCACCCCGCCTTCGCGCGCCATCAGCGGGTTGACGTGACCGGGCCGGGCCAGGTCGCCCGGGCGGGTGCCGGGGTCGCACAGCGCTTGGACGGTCGCGCACCGGTCGTACGCGGAGATGCCCGTCGTCGTGTCGTGGCGGTAGTCCACGGTGATGAGGAAGGCCGTGCGCTGGCTCTCGGTGTTCTGCGCCACCATCAGCGGGAGCTCGAGGGCCGACGCCCGCTCCTCGGTGATCGGCACGCACAGGTAGCCCGACGTGTGGTGCAGGAAGAACGCGACCTTCTCCGGCGTGGCGAACTGCGCGGCCATGATCAGGTCGCCCTCGTTCTCGCGGTCCTCGTCGTCGACCACGACGAGGATCTCGCCGCGGGCGAAGGCGGCGACGGCCTCGTCGATCTTGGCGAAGGGCATGTCAGGCATCCTTCCAGGAGAGCAACCGCTCGACGTACTTCGCGGTCACGTCGACCTCGAGGTTCACGGGATCACCCGGGCCCTTGTGGCCGAGCGTCGTGACCTCCTGCGTGTGCGGGATCACCGCCACCGTGAAGCCGTCGTCCAGGGGGGCCACGACGGTGAGGCTGATCCCGTCGATGGTGATGGACCCCTTCTCGACGACGAAGCGCAGCAGCTCGCGGTCGCAGCGGACGCGCAGGTCGGGGGCGGGCGTCACGATCTCGCCGACGCCGTCGACGTGGCCCTGCACCAGGTGGCCGCCCAGCCGGTCGCTCAGGCGCACCGGCCGCTCGAGGTTCACGCGGTGGCCCGGGGCGAGCACGCCGAGTGACGAGCGGGCGTAGGTCTCGTCCACCACGTCGGCCTCCCACCACCCGTCGGCCGTGTCGAAGCCGACGACCGTGAGGCAGCAGCCGTTCACCGCGATCGACGCGCCGAGCACGGCGTCGTCGAGCACGGTGGTCGCCGCGATGCGCAGGCGGGGACCCTCCCGCGACACCACCGTGCCGAGCTCCTCCACGATGCCGGTGAACACGTCAGGTCCCCTGCCGGGGGTCGACGTCGATGCGGACGTCCTCACCCAGGCGGGTGACGGAGCGGATCCGCCCGCGTGCGACCTCCGCGATCGTCGGCGCGCCCTTGCCCGCGAACATCGGCGCGGCGTCGTCGCCGCCGAACAGGACCGGCGCGAGGTACACGACGTAGCGATCGACCAGGCCCGCCTCGTGGAACGCGTGGGCCACGGTCGCCCCGCCCTCCACCAGGAGCTGCACGTGCCCCCGCCCGCCGAGGTCGTCGAGGAGGTCGGGCAGCGAGCCGACGTGCTCGAGGCACGGGTGCACCTTCGCGCCCGGGGGCGCCGTGCCGAGGACGACGCGCAGCGGGTCGCCTCGTGGGGCCGGCGCGTCGCGCACGGT
>DATFFY010000019.1:0-19925 GCA_035249805.1 Acidimicrobiales bacterium
CCTGCCCGTCCCCGTCGCAGCGGTCGCTCGCCCGAGCCCTGGTGGCCGCCGGCGCGGACATCGTGGTCGGCGGCCACGCCCACCGCCTCCAGGGGGCGGGCCGGATGGAGGGCGGACTGGTCGCCTACGGGTTGGGCAACTTCCTCTTCCAGGCCACCAGCCCCGACGCCGCTCGCACCGGTGTGCTGGAGGTGACCGTCACCGGGCGACGCGTCGATGGCTACCGCTGGGTGCCGGGACGGATCTCGGGTGGCGTGCCCGCTCCGGTGACCGGCGCGGACGCGGCCGCCGAGCTGGCCTCGTGGGAGGCCCTCCGCGGCTGCACGGAGCTCGTCCCGTAGTGATCCGGGGCCCGGGCCGTGCTGTGTAGCCTCGAACGCCGTGGGCAGCACCCGAGGGCATTCGCGTCTGCGTCGCCGCGTCCGCGAGCTCGCCATGCGCAAGGTCCGGTTCTGGACCTTCGGCCAGGACGTGATCTTCTGGCAGGACTCGCGCCAGAGGGTGGTCCTGCAGGGCCCGTCGTGGCCCACGTTCAAGGTGGTCCAGGGCCCTACGGACGTCGATCCGCAACCCGTCACGATCGGCCGCTACAGCGGCCTGCACCCGACCGTCACCATCATCCCCGGCAGTGAGCACGACCCCGGGTGGGTGAGCATCCTCCACGCGCACGTGGAGGATGGTCAGTGGGTCCGCGGGGAGGAGGAGTTCGTCGGCCGGGGCCCGGTCGTGATCGGCAACGACGTGTGGGTGGGGTACGAGGCGCTGATCCTGTCGGGCGTCACCGTCGGCGACGGGGCCATCATCGCGGCACGAGCGCTCGTGCGGAAGCCGGTGCAACCGTTCGAGATCGTGGGGGGCAACCCGGCCAAGACGATCGGCTGGCGCTTCGACGAGCCCACCCGCGAAGCGCTCCTGCGCATCCGCTGGTGGGACTGGTCCGATGAGAAGGTCGCCGCGCACAAGGATCAGATCCAGTCGAGCGACGCCGCGGGCTTCGTGAGCCGGCACGACCCGGCGCTCGGGGCCCCGACCTGCCCGCTGTGCGCCTGAAGCGACGTCCACGGTCGCCGTCGGTGGGTGATGCGGGCGTCGCGGGTCGGCCCCTCACCGTGCTCGTCGAGCCGAACCCCTCCGGGCACCGGTTCCAGTGGGTGAGCCACGTCGTGCGGGGGCTCTCGCGCGAGGGCTCGGACGCCCTGCTCCTCACCTCCGTCGGCGCGACCGAGACCGACGCGTACCGCAACTTCCTCGGACCGCTCGACGTGCCGACCCTCGAGTGCTTCCCGCACGTGTACCCACCCCCGCACGAGGTGGGGCAGGCGATCGCGGAGGTGCACCGCGAGCGCCCCGTCAGCCGGTGGGTCGTCATGGAGGCCGACCAGCTCGTCAAGCGGTGGTGGCTCCACGCGCCCCGCGAGCTCCGGGGGCGTGGGGCTCCCTACGGCGTGCTCGTCATGGTCCGCTTCCCCCCGAGCATCCAGCTGAACCGGCGACTCCTCTGGCTGCGCAGCGCGAAGTCCCTGGGGACCCTGCTGGCGATGGGGCGAGGCGCCGCCCGCCGGATGGCGTACGTCGCCGGCCGCGACCAGGTTCGCCAGGGCCTGCTGTTCAAGCGCCTGCGAGACCCGGCGCTGTGCAGCGCGCACGCGGCCGACCGGGCCGCGATCCGTGACCGACAGGGCCTGCCGCAGGATCGGAAGCTCGTCGGGATCCTCGGAAAGGTCGACGAGCGCAAGTGCGTCCCGATGGTGGGCGCGGCGACCTTCGCGGCGGGGCCCGACGTCGACCTGCTGCTCGCCGGGGGGGTGTCGGCGGACGTGGAGGCCTGGCTGCGGTCGCTCGACCCGGAGCTCTCCGAGCGTGTCCACGTGCGAGCGGGGTTCCTCTCCGACGACGATCTCGACGAGTGCACGGCAGCGTGCGACGTCGTCTCGGTGGTGCAGATCGCGCCAGGGCCCAGCGGGATCCGGGGCAAGGCGCAGGTCGCCGGCGTGCCGTCGCTGACCGCGGGCTCGAGGGTCCGGCGTCGCGAGGCCGAGGTGCTCGGCTCGGGGATCCACACGGACTTCACCGTCGAGGGGATCGCGGCCGGCATCCGGGCGCTCCTCGCCCGCGGCGACCAGCCGGTGCCGGTGTCCGAGCTGGCGCCCACCGCCGAGGAGTTCGCCGACGTGCTGCTGACGGGGGGCGCCAAGCCCCTCCGGAGGATCGGCGGCCGGCGACGGGTCCTCGTCGGCTAGGCGCTCCGGCTGCCCCCTGCGGCGTCGGACGACTGCGCCTTCTCGGGAGCCGCACCGGTCCCGTAGGTGCCCTCCTCGCGCGTGCCGATGCGACGGGCGGGGTTGCCCATGACGACGGCGTCGTCCGGGACGTCCGACAGGACGACCGAGTTCGCGCCGACGAGCGCGTTGCGCCCGATCGTCACGGGCCCGACGAGCACGGCGTGCGCTCCGATGATGGCGCCGTCCCTGATCGTCGCGAAGTCCTGGCCGGACATCCGCTCGTCGGGGTACCGCGCCGCGCAGGTGACCCCGCCGGCGAAGCTCACGTCATCGCCGATGGTCAGCCCGGGGGTGCCGATCGTGACGCCGTTGGGGTGGGCCAGCAGCAGGCCCCGCCCGATCTTGGCCCCCGGGACGAAGTCGACGCCGAGCAGCACGACACCCACGGTGCGCAACGCCTGTGCCGGCTGCTTCAGGCCGCTGTCCCAGAGGCACTGCTGGGCGCGCAGGAGAACAGACGCGATGAGGCCGGGGAGGGTGATGCAGCGGACGGCGACCTTGAGCCAGGACGCCTCGCCGGGCCGGTACCGCTGCAGGTCGGAGAACACGAGGTCCTGGAACCGGCCCCAGGTCCCCGACGGAGTGCGTGCCATGCGGAGGAACCTTAGGGCGGGCCCGAGGTCAGGTGACCGGATCGAGGTGCGCCGCCGTCGTCCCGCCGAGGGCCATCACCGGCATGCCCAGCTTGCGGTGGTCCCACGTGCGCATGCGGTCGACCTGCACCCGGACGGCCACCCGCTTGGTGAGCATCATCTCGACGAGGGGCTTGACCTCCTCGGAGTACGGCCCGTTGTACCGCTCCCACACGCTGACCCCCACGTCCCACAGGCGCTGGGGATCCTCGACGATCTCGGCCGTGCCCTCGAGCTCGACCCCCCGCAGCGTGTCATAGGTGTGGCCCGCCTCGACGAGGCAGCTGATGCGGGGATCGCGGCGCAGGTTCTGGATCTTCTGCGACTTGGCCTTGGTCTCGAACCAGATCGCCCCGTCGACGAGGGCGTACCACATGGCCACCAGGTGCGGCATGCCCGTCGGGCCGATCGTCGCGATGTTGACGACCCGCTGCTGCTCGAGGAACTCCACGACCTCGTCGTGGCTCATCGTGATCTGGCTTCGTTGGTTGGTTCCCACGGATCCGAACCTACGCTCCCGGCATGATCACGGTGGGCTACCAGATCCCGAACTTCACCTACCCGGGCGTCGGGCCCGGCGAGCTCTTCGAGCGGGTGGCGCAGTGCGCCGTCGCCGCCGAGGAAGCCGGGGCCGATGCCGTCATGGTGATGGACCACTTCTACCAGCTGCCCCTGCTCGGCCCGCCGGACCACGAGATGCTCGAGGGGTACACGCTGCTCGGCGGGCTGGCGGCCCGAACCCGGACCGCCAAGCTCGGCACCCTCGTCACCGGGGTCACCTACCGGAACCCGGCGCTGCTGGCCAAGATCGTCACCACGCTGGACGTGGTCTCCGCCGGCCGCGCCTTCCTCGGGATCGGGGCCGCCTGGTTCGACGTGGAGCACCGGGGCCTCGGCGTGGACTTCCCGCCGGTCAAGGAGCGGTTCGAGCGGCTGGAGGAGGCCCTCCTCATCTGCCGGGCCATGTTCCGGGGCGAGCGACCCACCTTCGAGGGCAAGCACTACCGGACCGCCGAGGCCATCAACAGCCCCGCCCCGGTCCAGCCCGGGGGCCCGCCGATCATGATCGGGGGCCAGGGGGAGAAGAAGACGCTCCGGCTCATGGCCGAGCACGCCGAGATGGCCAACTTCACGAGCGGCATCGACGAGATCCCCCGGAAGCTCGAGGTCCTCGCCTCCCACTGCGCCGACGTGGGCCGGGATCCATCGACGATCAACAAGACGTCACTGCTCACCGTCGTCCAGGCGGACACCACGGAGGAGGCGATCGTCCTGCGGAACGGGTTCCTCAAGGCGAACGGCCTGGACTTCGACACCCTCGACGAGGCCACCCAGGCCGTCGTGAGCACCCGCGTCGTCGCGGGCGACCCGGACACCATCGGCGAGCAGGCCCAGCGCCTCGTCGCCCTGGGCCTCGACGGGGTCACCTTCAACCTGCCGGCGACCGGCCACGAACCCGACGCCGTGGCGGCCACCGTGGCCAACCTGGTCAAGGCGCTGGCCTAGGTCCCTTTGGACGGGGCGCCCCTCGCCGCCTAGGCTCTCCAGGCCGTGCGCTCGGGCCCCGTCGGGTCCTGCGCCGGACGAGTTCGACGTCCGGGAAGGCCCTCGGGAACCGCCTGGCACAACCCAACCACGCTCCGCCGGGGACTCCCGAGCGGAGCGTTCGCGTGAACCGGGCCCCGCCCCGTTCCTCCGCAGGAAGAGACACGTCGTCATGGCGACAAAGGCAATCGTCGGCGAGAAGGTCGGCATGACCCAGGTGTGGGACGACGACAACCGCGTCGTGCCCGTCACCGTGCTCCGGGTCAAGCCGTGCCGCGTCGTCCAGGTGAAGACGGACGAGCACGACGGCTACACCGCGCTCCAGGTCACCTTCGGGACCACCAAGGCGTCGAAGCTGACCAAGCCGAAGGCCGGCCACTTCGAGAAGGCGTCGGTCGACCCGGGCCCCAAGCTCGTCGAGCTCCGCCTCGACGACGTCTCGGAGTACCAGGTCGGCCAGGAGCTGAAGGCCGACCTCCTCAACGACGGCGACAAGGTCGACGTCACGGCCATCAGCAAGGGCAAGGGCTTCGCCGGGACGATGAAGCGCCATGGCTTCGGCGGCATGCCCGGCAGCCACGGCGCCCACCGGGTGCACCGCGCGCCCGGTTCGATCGGCGCCTGCGCCACGCCGTCGCGCGTCTTCCGCGGCACCCGGATGGCCGGGCGGATGGGCGGCGAGCGGGTGACGACGCTGAACCTCACGGTCGTGTCGGCCGACGCCGAGCGCGACCTCGTCCTCGTCCGGGGCTCCGTCCCCGGTCCGAAGGGTGGCCTCGTGGTCATCCGCGACGCCGTGAAGGCAGGTGGGTGATGGCGACCGTCGACACCAAGGACGCCAGCGGCAAGAAGGCCGGCAGCGTGGAGCTCGACGAGGCCGTCTTCGGCATCGAGCCCAACCTGCCCGTCATGCACCAGGTCGTCACCGCCCAGCTGGCGGCCCGCCGCAGCGGCACGCAGTCCACGAAGACCCGCGCCGAGGCGCGGGGCGGTGGTGCCAAGCCGTGGAAGCAGAAGGGCACCGGCCGGGCCCGGGCCGGCTCCAACCGGCAGCCGAACTGGGTCGGCGGCGGCGTGAGCCACGCGCCGAAGCCCCGCTCCTACGCGCAGCGCACCCCCAAGAAGATGATCAAGCTCGCCCTGCGCTCGGCCCTCTCGGACCGCGCCGCCAGCGGGCGGGTGCTGGTCCTCGACTGGGGCATCGACACGCCGAGCACCAAGTCGGCCATCGCCGCCCTCCAGGCGAACGGTGCCGAGGGCAAGGTGCTCGTCATCCTGCGGCCGGAGGACGAGGCGGTGTGGCGCAGCCTGCGCAACCTCCCCGACGTGCACGTGTGCGGCGCCGGTGAGCTCAACGCCTACGACGTGCTCGCGAGCGACTGGGTCGTCTTCACGCCGGACACGCTGCCCGCCGACAAGCCGGCGCCCGCCCCGGAGGTGTCGGAGTGAAGGATCCCCGTGACGTCATCATCGCCCCGATCGTGAGCGAGAAGTCCTACGCGCTCCTCGAGAAGGGCACCTACACCTTCAAGGTGCACCCCGACGCGTCGAAGCCCGAGATCCACGACGCGGTCGAGGCCATCTTCAACGTGAAGGTGGTCAAGGTGAACACCCTCAACCGCAAGGGCAAGCGCAAGCGCAACCGGCGCAGCTTCACGTTCGGGCAGCGCCCCGACACCAAGCGAGCGCTCGTCACCCTGGCCGAAGGCCAGTCGATCGAGCTGTTCCAGGGATAGGCAGACATGGCACTTCGCAAGCGCAAGCCCACCAGCCCCGGCCGCCGGTTCCAGACGGTCTCCGACTTCTCGGAGATCACGAAGACCGAGCCCGAGCGGTCGCTGCTCGCCCCCAAGCACAACACCGGCGGCCGCAACAACTACGGCCGCAAGACCGCTCGCCACAAGGGCGGCGGCCACAAGCAGCGCTACCGCGTCATCGACTTCAAGCGGACCAAGGACGGCGTGCCCGCCGTGGTCGCCGCGGTCGAGTACGACCCGAACCGCAACTGCCGCATCCTGCTGCTGCACTACCTCGACGGCGAGAAGCGCTACATCCTCGCCCCGAAGGACGTGAAGGTCGGGGACCGCCTGCAGTCGGGCCAGGGGTCGGAGATCCGGCCCGGCAACGCCCTGCCCCTCCGCTACATCCCGGTCGGCACCACCGTGCACGCCATCGAGCTGTACCCCGGCGGTGGGGCCAAGATGGGCCGCTCCGCCGGTGCCGCCGTCCAGCTCGTGGCCAAGGAGGGCGACTTCGCCACCCTGCGCCTGCCCAGCACCGAGATGCGTCGGGTGCCGATCGCCTGCCGCGCCACCGTCGGCGAGGTCGGCAACGCCGAGGCCGAGCTCATCAAGATCGGCAAGGCCGGCCGCAACCGCTGGAAGGGCGTCCGCCCGCAGACCCGCGGCGTCGCCATGAACCCGGTCGACCACCCGCTCGGCGGCGGCGAGGGCAAGTCGTCCGGTGGTCGCCACCCCGTCTCGCCGTGGGGCAAGCCCGAGGGCCGCACCCGCGACAAGACCAAGCCGTCCCAGAAGCTCATCGTGCGCCGGCGCCGTACGCGCGGCAGCCGGAGGTAACGACCATGCCCCGCAGCCTGAAGAAGGGCCCCTTCGTCGACGAGCACCTCCTGAAGAAGGTGGACGCTCTGAACGAGGCGGCCGAGAAGAAGGTCATCAAGACGTGGAGCCGGCGCTCCACGATCATCCCGGAGATGGTCGGGCACACGATCGCGGTGCACGACGGCCGCAAGCACGTGCCCGTGTACGTCACCGAGGCGATGGTCGGGCACAAGCTCGGCGAGTTCTCGCCGACGCGCACGTTCAGGTACCACGCCGGCATGGAGAAGCAGGCGAGGGGGCGGCGCTGATGCCCGGCACCAAGACCAACGAGCGGCCCGGCACCCGCGCCCAGATCCGGTACCTCCGCGTGTCGGCCTACAAGGCCCGCGAAGTGCTCGACCTGATCCGGGGCCTGCACGTCGACGACGCCGACGGGGTCCTCGAGTTCACGGACCGAGCCGTCGCCACGGAGATCCGCAAGGTGCTCACCTCGGCGGTGTCCAACGCCGAGCACAACGACGAGATCGACCCCAACGAGCTCTACGTGTCCGCCTGCTACGCCGACGAGGGCCCGACCCTCAAGCGCTGGCGGCCACGGGCACGCGGTCGCGCCACCCGGATCCGCAAGCGCACCTGCCACATCACGGTCATCGTGAGCCGGATGGACCCGGCCGAGCTGGAGAAGCGCCGGGGCCGGTCGGAGGCGGCGGTGGCCCGTGGCGGCGTCCGTCGTGACGCGGCCCAGGCCCGCCGCGAGCGCGTGGCCAAGAGCCGCGCCGCCCAGGCCGAGGCCGAAGGCCACGACCACGACGAGCACGACCACGACCATGAGGACGAGGATCTGACGGACGAGGTCCTCGAGCAGGCCGAGGCCGACGAGCCCGGCATCGCCGAGGAGGCCGTCGAGGCCGCGGTCGAGGAAGCCGCAGCCCCCGAGGGAGACGACGTCCCCCCCGATGCACAGACGAACGATGACTCCGAGGCGAACGCCTCGGAGGAGGAGTGAACTGATGGGCCAGAAGGTCAACCCCTACGGGTTCCGGCTCGGTGTCACCACCGAGTGGAAGTCGCGCTGGTTCGCCGACCGCAAGGACTACGGCAACTTCGTCGTCGAGGACTGGAAGATCCGGGACTACCTCATGACGCAGCTGCCCCACGCGGCGATCAGCCGCGTCGAGATCGAGCGCACGCGCGAGCGCCTGCGGGTCGACGTGCACACCGCGCGCCCGGGCATCGTCATCGGTCGCCGGGGCGCACAGGCCGATGAGCTCCGCGTCGGGCTCACCAAGATCAGCGGCAACCACAAGGTCCAGCTGAACATCCAGGAGATCAAGCAGCCCGAGCTCGACGCCGCCCTCATCGCGCAGGGTGTGGCCGACCAGCTCGCCGGTCGCGTGGCCTTCCGCCGGGCCATGAAGCGGGCCGTGCAGAGCGCCCAGAAGGCCGGCGCCCTCGGGATCCGCGTGCAGTGCTCGGGCCGCCTGGGCGGCGCCGAGATGTCCCGCACCGAGTGGTACCGCGAGGGCAGGGTGCCGCTCCACACCCTGCGGGCCGACATCGACTACGGCTTCCGCGAGGCCCGCACCCCCGCCGGCCGGATCGGCGTGAAGGTGTGGCTCTACAAGGGCGACATCCTCCCGTACAAGAGCGCCAACGACGCCAAGATCACCCGCGAGGCCGCGATGGCGGTCGGCGAGACGTCCGGGGCCCCCGGCGAGCCGCGCCGCGTCGTGTCGTCGTCCGCGGCGGCCCGTCGTCGCACGGAGGGCGCGGGAGAGGGCGATGCGCCGCTCGAGGCCGAGCCCCTCGTCAAGGAGGCGGATCCGGAGCTGGAGCGCCTCCTCGCCGAGGAGGAGGAGATCGAGCGCCGGGTGCACGACCACCACGAGACGCCCAAGTTCCACCCCGGGGACGGTGACTGACCCATGTTGATGCCCCGCAAGGTCAAGCACCGCAAGCACCAGCGCGGTCGCACGAAGGGCACCGCCAAGGGCGGCACCGAGGTCAGCTTCGGCGACTACGGGATCATGGCCCTCGAGCCGGGCTGGATCACCGCTCGCCAGATCGAGGCCGCTCGTATCGCCATGACCCGCAAGACCCGTCGTGGCGGCAAGGTCTGGATCAACATCTTCCCGGACAAGCCGGTCACGGAGAAGCCCGCCGAGACCCGCATGGGCTCCGGCAAGGGCAACCCGGAGCGGTGGGTCGCCGTCGTGAAGCCGGGCCGGATCCTGTTCGAGCTCTCGTACCCGGATCCCGAGCTCGCCCGCGTGGCCATCGACCGTGCCATCCAGAAGCTGCCGATCAAGGCCCGCTTCGTCGCCCGGGAGGAGGTGCTCTAGTGGCCTCCAAGCAGAGCGCCTTCCGTGAGCTCGACGACGCCAGCCTCGTGCGGACGCTGGCCGAGACCAAGGAAGAGCTGTTCAACCTGCGCTTCCAGCACGTCACGGGCCAGCTCGACAACAGCGCCCGCCTGACGGAGGTGCGGCGCGACGTCGCCCGCATCAACACCGAGCTCCGGGCGCGCGAGATCGCCGCGGCCGAGGCCCTCGAGACCGGGAAGGAGGCGTGATGGCCGACGAGACCACCAACCGGCCCAACACCCGCAAGCTGCGGGAGGGCATCGTCACCTCCGCCGGCATGGACAAGACGGCGGTCGTCACCGTCACGACCCGCAAGCCGCACCCGCTCTACAAGAAGACGATGGTGCGGACCAAGAAGCTCTACGTCCACGACGAGGCGAACGACGCCAAGCTCGGCGACCGCGTGCGGGTCCAGGAGACCCGGCCGCTGTCGAAGCTGAAGCGCTGGCGCCTCGTCGAGGTCCTGGAGCGTGCACGATGAGCGAGCGCAGCGAGCGAATCCAGCGGCACAGTGATCCAGCAGTTCGCCTGGTGGCCTTCGAGGTGGACTCGGAGGTGATCTCGTGATCCAACAGGAGTCACGGCTGCGGGTCGCGGACAACAGCGGGGCCAAGGAGGTCCTCTGCATCCGCGTGCTCGGCGGCACGAAGCGGCGCTACGCGTGCATCGGCGACATCTTCGTCGCCACGGTCAAGGACGCCATCCCCGGTGCCGCCGTCAAGAAGGGCGAGGTCGTCAAGTGCGTCGTCGTCCGGGTGAAGAAGGAGAAGCGGCGCCCCGACGGCAGCTACATCCGCTTCGACGAGAACGCCGCCGTGCTCATCAACGACCAGATGAACCCGCGGGGCACACGCATCTTCGGCCCCGTCGGGCGCGAGCTGCGCGACAAGAAGTTCATGAAGATCGTCTCCCTGGCCCCCGAGGTCCTCTGATGGCTGGACTCAAGATCAAGAAGGGCGACCGCGTCGAGGTGCTGACCGGCAAGGACCGCGGCAAGAAGGGCGAGGTCATGCGCGCCATCCCTGCCGAGGGCAAGGTCATCGTCGAGGGCGTGAACGTCGCCAAGAAGCACCAGCGCCCGACCAAGGCCACCATGCAGGGAGGCATCATCGACAAGGACATGCCGATCCCGGTGGCCAACGTCGCCATCGTCTGCCCGGCCTGCGGCAAGCGGACCCGCGTCGGCTTCAAGGTCGACGCGGCCGGCACCAAGGTCCGGGTCTGCAAGAAGTGCGGGGGTGAGATGCCGTGACCACCACCGACACGATCCCCGCGCCGCGCCTCAAGGTGAGGTACGACACCGAGATCCGCGCCGCCCTGAAGGACAGCCTGGGCCTCTCGAACATCATGCAGGTCCCGCGGCTGGACAAGATCGTCGTCAACATGGGCGTCGGCGGGGCAGTGGCCCAGCCGTCGCTCCTGGAAGGCGCCGTCCGGGACCTCACGGTGATCGCCGGCCAGAAGCCGGTGGTCACGCGGGCCAAGAAGTCGATCGCCGGCTTCAAGCTCCGCGAGGGCAACTCGATCGGCACCAAGGTGACGCTGCGGGGCAACCGCAAGTGGGAGTTCCTCGACCGGCTGATCAGCCTGGCGATCCCGCGCATCCGCGACTTCCGCGGCCTCGACCCGAACGCGTTCGACGGTCGGGGCAACTACACGTTCGGCGTGACCGAGCAGCTGATCTTCCCGGAGGTCGACTACGACTCGATCGATGCCCCGCGCGGCATGGACATCACGATCGTGACGACCGCGACCACCAATGCCGAGGGCAAGGCCCTGCTCGATGCCCTCGGCTTCCCGTTCAAGCGTGAGGGACAGAGCTGATGGCCAAGAAGGCGCTCATCGAGAAGCAGCAGCGCACCCCCAAGTTCAAGGTCCGTGCCTACACCCGCTGCAAGCGGTGCGGCCGGCCGCACTCCGTGTACCGGAAGTTCGGCCTGTGCCGCGTCTGCCTGCGCGAGCTCGTGCACGCGGGGGAGATCCCCGGCGTCACGAAGGCGAGCTGGTGAGGGGAGGCGACCGATGACGATGACCGACCCCATCTCCGACATGCTCACCCGCATCCGCAACGCGAACATCGCGATGCACGACGACGTGCGCATGCCCAGCTCCAAGGTGAAGGAGGCCCTCGCCGAGATCCTCCACCGCGAGGGCTACATCGAGGGCTACGACACCACGGACGCGACCGACCGACCCGGCCGCGTGCTGCACATCCGGATGAAGTACTCGCCGGAGCGAGCCCGGGTGATCTCCGGCCTGCGCCGCGTCTCGAAGCCCGGCCTGCGGGTCTACACCCAGTCCGCCAAGGCCCCCCGCGTCCTCGGTGGCCTCGGTGTCGCCGTCCTCTCGACCAGCCAGGGGCTCATGACCGACCGCGAGGCGCGCAAGCGCAACGTCGGCGGCGAGATCCTCTGCTTCGTGTGGTGATGTGACATGAGCAGGATCGGCAAGTCACCCATCCCCGTCCCCAGCGGCGTCGACGTCACCATCGCGGCGCGCCACATCACGGTGAAGGGCCCGAAGGGCACCCTCGAGCGCGACATCCCCGGCGCCATCACGGTGCGCCAGGAGGGCGAGGAGCTGCTCGTGGAGCGCCCCGACGACGAGCGCGAGAACCGGGCCCTCCACGGCCTGGTCCGCTCGCTCGTGCACAACATGGTCGTCGGCGTGCACACCGAGTTCACCAAGGAGCTCGAGATCATCGGCGTCGGCTACCGCGCCGCCGCCCAGGGCCCGTCGAAGCTCGAGCTCGCGCTCGGCTTCAGCCACCCGGTCCACGTCGAGGCGCCCGACGGCGTGACCTTCGACGTCCCCACCCCGAACCGCATCGTGGTGCGGGGCATCGACAAGGAGACCGTGGGCCAGGTGGCCGCCAACATCCGCAAGATCCGCAAGCCCGAGCCCTACAAGGGCAAGGGCGTCCGGTACCTCGGCGAGTACGTCGCCAAGAAGGCCGGAAAGACGGGCAAGTAGAGGACACCATGACCGTCAGCGCAGCGCACAAGCGTGAGGCCCGGATCCGTCGCCATCGGCGGGTGCGGAAGAAGGTGCAGGGCACGCCCGAGCGCCCCCGCCTCGCCGTGTTCCGATCGAACAAGCACACCACCGCCCAGGTGATCGACGACCGCACCGGTCGCACGATCGCCGCGGCGTCGACCACCGAGGCCGACCTGCGCGGCGGCCCCACGAGCAACAGGGCCGCCGCCACCCAGGTGGGCAAGCTCGTCGCCGAGCGGGCCAAGGCCGCCGGCGTGACCAAGGTCGTCTTCGACCGGGGCGGCAACCTCTACCACGGGCGGGTGGCGGCGGTCGCCGACGCCGCCCGCGAAGCCGGACTGGAGCTGTAGAGCCATGTCGAACGCACCCGGCGGCCCCCGCGAGGGCCGCAACCGCGAGCGCAGCGACCGAGAGAACCCCCGCCAGTCGACGGACACGTCGCTACGGGAGTCGCGGGTCATCAACATCAACCGCGTGGCGAAGGTCGTGAAGGGCGGTCGCCGCTTCAGCTTCACGGCCCTCGTGGTGATCGGCGACGGCAACGGCCGCGTCGGGTTGGGCTACGGCAAGGCCAAGGAGGTGCCCCTCGCGATCCAGAAGGGCACCGAGGAGGCCCGGAAGAACCTCTTCCAGGTCCCGCTGGCCGGCTCGACCATCACCCACCAGGTCATCGGCCAGATGGGCGCGGGCCGCGTGCTCCTGAAGCCCGCGGCGCCCGGCACCGGCGTGATCGCAGGCGGGGCCGCCCGCGCCATCCTCGAGGAGGCGGGCGTGCACGACGTGCTCTGCAAGTCCCTCGGCTCCGCGAACCACATCAACGTGGCTCGGGCGACCATCGCCGGGCTCAAGGACCTGAAGCGTCCGGACGAGGTGGCCCGCCTGCGGGGCCTCGATGCCGACGAGTTCGTGCCCAAGGGCATGCTCGCCGCCTACAACGAGAGCCAGCGCGGGCCCCAGCCCGCCGCCGTCCCCGAGGAGGTGGCGTGATGGGCGAGCTCACCGTCACCCAGGTGCGGTCCGCGATCGGCACGAAGCCCAAGCAGCGCGGCACCCTCCGGGCCCTCGGGCTCGGTCGCATCGGCAAGTCCAACACCCTGCCTGACCGGCCCGAGATCCGGGGGATGCTGGCCCGTGTGCCGCACCTCGTCTCGGTCGAGGAGAAGAGCTGACCATGTCGATCAAGCTGCACGACCTGAAGCCCGCCGCGGGCTCCAACCGCCGCAAGAAGCGGGTCGGCCGGGGCATCGCGGGCAAGGGTGGCAAGACGGCCGGCCGTGGCACCAAGGGCCAGCGGGCCCGGAGCAAGGTCCCCCTCGGGTTCGAGGGCGGGCAGATGCCGCTGCACATGCGCATCCCGAAGCTCAAGGGCTTCAACAACCCGTTCCGGGTGGAGTACCAGGGCATCAACCTCGACGTGATCGAGGGGACCGACCTGGCCGAGATCAGCCCCGAGACGCTGCACGCCCGTGGGCTCACCCACAAGGGCGCGCTCGTGAAGGTGCTGGGCCGCGGGGAGCTGACGCGCGCCGTCACCGTGAAGGCGCACGCCTTCTCGAAGTCGGCCGAGGCAGCCATCACGGCGGCCGGCGGTACCGTTGAGGTCCTTCCCAAGCCCTGGGGCGACCGTCGTCCACCGGTCAAGGGCAACCAGTTCGCCAACCGCTGACGACGAGGAGCGCGAGCGTGCTGTCCAGCGTCCGGAACGTCATCAAGATCGCCGACCTGCGGGGGAAGATCCTCTTCACCCTGCTGATCATCGCGGCCTACCGCTTCGGGGCCTTCATCCCCGCGCCGGGCATCGACCTCGACGCGGTCGAGGAGCTGCGCCGGCAGGCGGAGCAGGGTGCCGGCGTGCTCGGGTTCCTCCAGCTGTTCTCCGGCGGCGCGCTGACCCAGTTCGCGCTCTTCGCGCTGGGGATCATGCCGTACATCACGTCGTCGATCATCATGCAGATCCTGACGGTCGTGATCCCCAAGCTGGAGGAGTGGCAGCAGATGGGGGCGGTCGGCCAGCGCAAGATCACGCAGTGGACGCGCTACCTCGCGGTGTCGATCGCGGTGCTGCAGTCCACCGGCCTGGCCTTCCTCTTCCACAACGGCGGCGGCGGCCTGCTCGGCGGCGGCGGCAACACCACCGGCCTCGACGTGCTCCCCGAGTTCACACCGTTCCGCGTCATCGTCGTGGTGCTCACGCTGACGGCCGGCACGGCGCTGCTCATGTGGATGGGCGAGCTGATCAGCCAGCGCGGCATCGGCAACGGCATGTCGCTGCTCATCTTCGCGTCGGTGGTCGCCAGCTTCCCGGCCAGCGGCGCCCAGCTGAACGCCGAGAAGGGCACCGCCCTCCTCGTGGTGCTCCTCGCCCTGGCCATCGTGCTGCTCGTGGCGATCGTGTTCATCGAGCAGGGCCAGCGGCGGATCCCGGTCCAGTTCGCCAAGCGGGTGGTCGGCCGCCGCATGTACGGCGGCCAGAGCACCTACATCCCGCTGAAGGTGAACCAGTCGGGCGTCATCCCGATCATCTTCGCCAGTTCGGTGCTGTACCTGCCCGTGCTGCTCAGCAACGTCCTGCCCTCCGACGGGTGGGGGGCCAGCGTGCAGCGGTGGATCGACGGCAACCTGCTGAAGTCCGACTCGATCTGGTACGTGCTGATCTACGGCCTGCTCATCGTGGGCTTCGCGTACTTCTACACGGCCATCGCGTTCGACCCGGCGCAACAGGCGGAGAACATCCGCAAGCAGGGCGGGTTCATCCCCGGCATCCGGCCGGGTCCCCAGACCGAGCGCTACCTGGCCAAGATCCTCACCCGCATCACGCTCCCCGGCGCGCTCTTCATCGCGTTCATCGCGCTGCTGCCGTCGATGCTGTTGGCCGGAGCCGACGTCCAGAACTTCCCGTTCGCCGGCACGTCGATCCTCATCGCGGTGGGCGTCGCCCTCGAGACGATGAAGCAGATCGACAGCCAGCTCATGATGCGGAACTACGAGGGGTTCCTGAAGTGAGCAGGGTCGCATGATCCCGGGGGCCCGGCTCGTGCTGCTGGGTCGACAGGGCGCGGGCAAGGGCACGCAGTGCGTGCGTCTGTCGCGGCACTACGTCGTCCCCCACATCTCCACGGGCGACATGCTGCGATCGGCGGTCCGCGAAGGCACCGAGTTCGGCCTCCTCGCCAAGGAGGTCATGGACCGGGGCGAGCTCGTGTCCGACGACATCATGGGCGGCATCGTGCGCGAGCGGCTCGACAGCGACGACACGCGTGGCCGCGGCTACATCCTCGACGGGTTCCCGCGGACGGTCCCGCAGGCCGAGCTCCTGCGGGACATCACGATGGACGACCCGCTCGACCTCGTGATCGACCTCGTGGTGCCGATCCCCGTGGTCCTCGAGCGCCTGGCCGCCCGGCGGGTCTGCACCGACTGCGGGGCGAACTACTCCGTCGACAAGCCACCCCGCTACGGCTGGGTGTGCGACAACTGCGGCGGCGAGGTCGTGCAGCGGGCCGACGACACGCCCGAGGCCATCCAGAAGCGGCTCGACCTGTACGAGCGGGAGACCGCGCCCCTGATCGCGTTCTACTCGGACCTGAAGCTGCTGGTGGAGGTCGACGGCCTCGGTCCGCCGGACGAGGTGACGGCCCGCCTCGTCGCGGCGATCGACGAGCGACGGTAGCCGTGCGCCGATCACCCGAGGACCTGGCGAAGATGCGCCGGGCCGGGAGGGTGGTGGCGGAGATGCACGACAGCATCCGTGCCGCTCTCCGCCCCGGCACCACCACGGCGGCACTGGACCGGATCGGGCGCGACGTGCTCGAGCGCCGGGGGGCCCGCTCCAACTTCCTCGGCTACCGGGGCACGTTCCCGGGGGTCATCTGCGCCTCCCCGAACGACGTGATCGTCCACGGGATCCCGGGGCCGTACGTCCTCCAGGAGGGCGACATCGTGTCGATCGACTGCGGGGCGATCGTGGACGGCTGGCACGGCGACGCCGCCTTCACGGCCGGCGTCGGGACGATCGCCCCGGAGGCCGCCGCCCTCATCGACGCCACCGAGCGGTCCCTCGAGGGGGGGATCGCGGCGATGCAGCCCGGCGGCCGCCTCTCGGACATCGGCGCGGCCGTCCAGGCCGTGGCCGAGGCGGCGGGGTTCGCCGTCGTCAAGGAGTACACCGGCCACGGGATCGGCCTCGCCATGCACGAGCCTCCGGACGTCCCCAACTGGGGCCGGCCCGGCAAGGGCCGGCGGCTGGCCCCGGGTCAGACCTACGCCGTGGAGCCGATGCTCTGCGCCCGCCGGGCCGACACGCTGCTGCTCGACGACGGGTGGACGGTGGTGACCGCCGACGGCAGCCTGGCCGCCCACGCGGAGCACACGATCGCCATCACCGACGACGGTCCCGAGGTCCTCACCGCCAGATCTTGAGGTAGTCCACCTCGGCGGTCGCCGGCAGCGGCGTCGTGGGCGTCAGCTGGTTCTGCGTCCCGATGGCGCCGAGCGCCTGGGTGAGCGAGACCATGAACGGCCGGTCGAACGGACCGGGCATCGTCGTGTTCCTCGGCGTCCAGTTGCTGTTCTCGAGGCAGACCTTGCCGTCGTGCAGCACCCGGATGACGTTCGGGGTCCACTCGAGGACGTAGGTGTGCCACTCGTCCATCTTCCCGACCAGGCAGGCCTTGGTGGTGTTGGGGTCGTTCGGGTACCACTTGCCGGAGACCTGGACGTACGTGTGGGCGTAGTGGAGGTACGGCACCTGGTGGTACGGGTAGCGGCTGTACCACTCGAGCACGTCGAGCTCGCCGTTGGTCCAACTGTCGTAGTCACCCGCGCCGAACGTCGGTGGGTACTGCGAGAGGTCCCGGGGCCACAGCCAGAAGGCGAAGTGCAGCCCGGGCACGAGTGAGGCAGGCATCCGGGCTCGGATCTCGTACCGGCCGTAGGTCTGGTCGTACTGCGGCCGCAGGACGATCGACCCGGCGGTGTACGGCGTGGTGAAGCCCGGGTTGCTCGCGCGGGGGCAGAGGACCGGCTCGGCCTCCTTGCGGACGGAGAGCTTCAGGTTGCCGTCGGCCACGGCGATGTTCTCGGGGCTGTCGACGAAGCACTCGCCGCCGACGCCGAAGTTGCCCTTCGTCGTGGTCTGGACGAACCAGCGCTCGGTGTCGAGGGCCGTGCCCTCGAAGTCCTCCACGAAGCTGCACTGCCAGTAGGCCGATGCGCCGACGGTGGCCGTGGTCTCGGCGTCGGCGGGTGCTCCGGCCACGGTGGGCTCGGGCTCCGGTGCCGTGGTCGTCGTCGTCGCCGTCGTGGTCGTCGTCGTGGCCGTCGTGCTGGTGGTGGTCGTGGTCGGCCGGGGCGGCCGGGGGCCGCAGTCGTCGACCGGGGGCTGCTCGCCGGCCTGGGCCAGCTCCACGTCCGCCGGCTGCGCGGCCAGCCAGGTGGCGCCTCCGGTCAGCGCTGCGGTGAGCAGCCCGGCCATCAGGATCCTGCGACGTCCCATCGTCCCTCCGTGCGACGGCGGCCGTCCCGCTCGGCCTGCGGCTCCTTCTGCCCAGGGATCGGGTGGACGCAACCCGCCTCAGTGTGACACTCGCCACAGTGCCGATCGTCCGCGAGCGGCCGGTGGACGAGCGCTAGGGTGACGCGCGCTGCACCCCGATGTGGCCGCGCGCCTCCGGCGGCGAGTTGGCGTCTGCCGCCCTCGGGGCCTAGCATGGCTCCTCGGCCCTCGGGTCCCTCCGCGGCTGCACGCGCCCGTGCGCCCGGTCGGATCCGATCCAACGATCCCAGGAGCACACCACTCTGGCCAAGCCCAAGGAAGACGCGATCGTCCTGGAAGGGACGGTGACCGAGCCCCTCCCGAACGCCATGTTCCGGGTCGAGCTCGAGAACGGCCACAAGGTGCTGGCCCACATCTCCGGGAAGATGCGGATGCACTACATCCGCATCCTGCCCGGCGACCGCGTCCAGGTGGAGCTCACCCCCTACGACCTCACCCGAGGTCGGATCACCTACCGCTACAAGTGAACGAGAGCCCCCGATGAAGGTGCGACCGAGCGTCAAGAAGATGTGCGAGAAGTGCAAGGTGATCCGGCGCCACGGGCGGGTCCGGGTCCTCTGCACCAACCCCCGGCACAAGCAGCGGCAGGGCTGATCCCGTGGCACGCATCGCCGGCATCGACATCCCCCGCGAGAAGCGGCTGGAGATCTCCCTCACGTACATCTTCGGGATCGGACGCACGACCGCCCAGAAGATCTGCACCGAGCTGGGCCTCGACCCCGACACGCGGGTCCGCGACCTCACCGACGAAGAGGTGAACCGGATCCGGGCCTTCGTCGACGCCAACCTCGAGGTCGAGGGTGACCTCCGGCGGGAGGTCCAGCAGGACATCCGCCGCAAGATGGAGATCGGCTGCTGGCAGGGCCTGCGCCACCGCAAGGGCCTTCCGGTCCGCGGCCAGCGCACGCAGACCAACGCCCGCACCCGCAAGGGCCCGAAGAAGACCGTCGCCGGCAAGAAGAAGGTGCGCAAGTAATGGCGAAGCCCAAGCCCGGCGGTCGCCGGCCCCGCAAGCGCGAGCGCAGGAACGTCTCCCACGGCGTCTGCCACATCAAGAGCTCGTTCAACAACACGATCATCACGATCACCGACCAGGAGGGGAACGTCCTCTCGTGGGCCTCGGCCGGCAACGTCGGCTTCAAGGGCTCGCGGAAGTCCACCCCCTACGCCGCGCAGATGGCCGCCGAGAAGGCGGCCCGCGGCGCGATGGAGCACGGTGTCCGCAAGGTCGACGTGCAGGTGAAGGGTCCCGGCTCCGGCCGCGAGACCGCGATCCGGTCCCTGCAGAACACCGGGATCGAGGTCACCGGCATCAAGGACGTCACCCCCGTCCCCCACAACGGCTGCCGCCAGCCCAAGCGGCGCCGGGTCTGAGGCGCACGATGGCTCGCTACACCGGTCCCAAGGTGAAGATCTCGCGCCGCCTCGGCGTCAACGTCTTCGAGAACGAGAAGGGTCGCAAGGCCCTCGAGAAGCGGCCGTACCCGCCGGGCGAGCACGGTCGCTCCCGCCGCCGTCAGCCCTCCGAGTACTCGATGCAGCTGCAGGAGAAGCAGAAGGCCAAGCACATCTACGGCCTCCTCGAGCGGCAGTTCGAGAACCTGTACAAGAAGGCCACGCGCGAAAAGGGGGTCACCGGCGAGAACCTGCTGCGCATGCTCGAGCTGCGCCTGGACAACATCGTGTTCCGCGCCGGCTGGGCCCGCACCCGTCCGCAGGCCCGCCAGTTCGTCAACCACGGCCTCATCGACGTCAACGGCCGTCGCGTCGACATCCCGAGCTACCGCGTCCGCAAGGGCGACGTCGTCTCGATCCGGGACAAGGCGCAGTCGATGATCGTCATCCAGCACAACCTCGACACGCTCGACGTGCGCCTTCCCGCCTGGTTCGAGTCCGGCGACGGCGGCAAGTCGATCACCGTGCGCGAGCTGCCGCTGCGCGAGCAGATCGACGTCCCCGTGCGCGAACAGCTCATCGTCGAGCTGTACTCC
>DATFFY010000020.1:0-6535 GCA_035249805.1 Acidimicrobiales bacterium
TCGACCAGGCGGTAGCCCCGGTCGAGGTAGGACTGCGAGACCTTGTCGAGCTCTGACCCGAAGGTTGCGAACGCCTCGAGCTCGCGGAACTGGGCGAGGTCGATCTTGAGCGTGCCCGACACCTTCTTCATGGCCTTGATCTGCGCCGCCGAGCCGACCCGGGACACCGACTGGCCCACGTTGATGGCGGGCCGCACGCCGGACTTGAACAGGTCGTCCTGGAGGAAGACCTGGCCGTCGGTGATCGAGATGACGTTGGTGGGGATGTAGGCCGAGATGTCACCGGCCTTGGTCTCGATGATCGGGAGGGCGGTGAGGGAGCCGGCTCCGTTGGCGTCGGACAGCTTCGCCGCCCGCTCCAGCAGCCGGCTGTGCAGGTAGAACACGTCGCCCGGGTAGGCCTCGCGGCCCGGCGGGCGGCGCAGCAGCAGCGAGATCTGCCGGTAGGCCTCGGCCTGCTTCGACAGGTCGTCGTAGACGATCAGCGCGGCCTCGCCGTTCTCCATCCAGTGCTGGCCCATGGCGCAGCCGGAGTACGGGGCGAGGTACTTGAACGGCGACGGGTCGGACGCACCGGCCACCACCACCACCGTGTACTCGAGCGCACCGTGCGCCCGCAGGGTCTCGACGGTGTTGGCCACCGTCGACTCCTTCTGGCCGATGGCCACGTAGATGCACTTCACGCCCAGGCCACGCTGGTTGATGATCGTGTCGATGGCGATCGTGGTCTTGCCGGTCTTGCGGTCGCCGATGATCAGCTCGCGCTGGCCCCGGCCGATCGGCGTCATCGAGTCGATCGCCTTGATGCCGGTCTGCAGCGGCTCGTGCACGGGCTTGCGGCCGATGATGCCAGGCGCCTGGATCTCCATCCGGCGGTTGCCGACGTTGGCGAGCGGGCCCTTGCCGTCCACGGGGAGGCCGAGGGCGTCGACGACGCGGCCGAGGAGGCCGTCGCCGCAGGGCACCGAGAGGATCTGGCCGGTGGCCTTCACGGTGGTGCCCTCGCGCACGGACCCGCCGTCGCCCAGCACCACGGTGCCGATCGACTCCTCGTCGAGGTTCAGGGCCAGACCGCGCACGCCGCCCTCGAACTCGAGGAGCTCGTTCACGCCGACGCCCGGGAGCCCCGCGACGGTCGCGATGCCGTCGCCGACCTCGATGACGCGCCCCACCTGCGCGGCGGCCGTCTCGGGCTGGAAGCCCTCGAGGTTCTTGCGGAGGGCTTCGGCGATGTCTGCGGTGTTGATGGTCAGCTCTGCCATCTTCGTGGTTCTTCTTCCTGTCAGATCGCGGACTGGAGCTGCTGGAGCTGGGTCTTCACGGAGCCGTCGATCACGGTGTCGCCGACCTGGGCGACCAGGCCGCCCAGCACGGACGGGTCGATGATCACCTTGAGCTCCACCTGCTTGCCGGTGGCCTGCTCGAGCGCGGAGGTCAGGCGCTGCTTCTGCTCCTCCGTGAGCTCGACGGCCGAGCGGACCTCGGCCACCTCCCTGTTCGCACCGGCGGCGCTCAGCCTCACGAGCTCGTCGATGATCTTCGGGAGATCCTTGGCCCGGCCGGTGCCGACCAGCATCGACACCAGCGCGGTGGTCACCGGGTGGGCCCGACCGCCGAGGAGGTCCTCGACGATCTGCTGCCGCCGGCTGGCGGGGAGCTGCGCGTCGGTGAGGGTCGTGCGGAGCTCGTCGTTGCCCTCGACGACCCGCGCCACGCGGAACAGCTCGTCCTCGACCTCGCCGAGCGCGCCCTCGCTGCGGGCGACGTCGAGCAGGGCCCTGGCGTAGCCGTCGGTCCGCTCCTCAGTCATCGTGAGCTGCCGACCTGGTTGATGTAGTCCTCGACGAGCTGGGCGTGGGTGGCCGCGTCGAGGTTCTTGTGGACGATGACCGACGCCGCGCCGACGGCGAGCTGGGCGACGTCGCTCTGCAGGTCGGCGACGGCCTGGCTCTTGGCGGCCTCGATGTCGGCAGCCGCGCGGGCCCGCATCTCGGCGAGCTCGGCCTGGAGGCGGGCCTCCTGGTCGCGCTTCAGCGCCTCGGCGGCCTGACGGGCCTCCTCGATGATCCGACCGGCCTCGGCCTTGGCCCCCGCCACGCTCTGGCGGTGCGTCTCGAGCACGGCCTCGGCCTCGGTGCGGGCGCCCTCGGCGGCCGCCAGGTCGGCCCGGATGCGCTCGGTGCGGGCGTTCATGCCGTCCTTGATGGCCGGCCAGGCGAACTTCCGCATGAGGATGAAGAGGACGATGAACGAGATCGAGCCCCACAGGAGCTCGTCCGTGGCCGGCAGGATCGGGCTCGGCGACTCCTGGCAGTCGTCGACCTTGTCGCCGTCGAGGAGCAGCGGGATGCACTCCACGTCGGCGTGCTCGGCGCCGTTCTGCTCGGCGAGGAGCTCGGCCTCGTGGGTGATGTGCTCGGCCTCCTCCTCGGTGAACACGTGCTCCTCGCCCTCCTCCTCCTGCGCGGAGGCGGTGGGCGCGAAGGCGACGAGCCCGGCGGCGAGCAGGCCGCTCGCCAGCATTGCGCGGGTGCGGAATCGCACGGTTGGCCTCCTCAGCCGGAGATGATGAACGAGAGCACGAAGCCGAACAGGGCGAGGGCTTCGGTGAAGGCGATGCCGAGGAACATGGTCGTGCGGACCATGCCGGCCGCCTCGGGCTGGCGGGCCATCGCGGTGATGGCGTTGCCGACGACGATGCCGATGCCGATGCCCGGGCCGATGGCGGCGCCGCCGTAGACGATGCCTCGACCGACGGCGGTGAGGCCCTCGGCGAGCTCGCCCGGATCCTGCTCAGCGAGAAGGTGCAGCACTTGTGGTTCTCCTTGTTGGTTGCGTCTGTCGAGGCGCTCTTGTCAGTGGGCCGGGTGCATCGCGTCGGCGATGTACACGGCCGCCAGGATCGTGAAGATGTAGGCCTGCAGGAAGGCCACGAGGATCTCGAAGGTGCTCAGGAACACGAGCAGGCCGAACGAGAAGGGGAAGATGACGAGGGACGGGCCCGCCGACGCGACCGCCGCGGTGATCACCGCGAAGCTCACGAGCAGGAGGTGGCCGGCGAGCAGGTTGGCGAAGAGCCGGACCGCCATGCTGAGCGGCTGGGTGATGAACTTCGTCACCAGCTCGATCGGCGTGAGGAGGAGGTACATCGCCTTCGGCACGCCCGGCATGAACATGATGTTCTTCACGTACTTGATGGGGCCCTGCGAGATGACGCCCATCACGTGGTAGATCACGTAGACGAGCAGCGCCAGGAACATCGGCAGCGCGATCCGGGCGTTCACGGGCATCTGCACGCCCGGGATCAGGCCCCAGATGTTGCACGTGAAGACGAACGTGAACAGCGTGAACAGGAACGGCGTGAACCGCAGCCCGTCCTGGCCGATCGTCTGGAGGACGATGCCGTCCTCGACGAAGTCGAGGGCGGACTCGGCCACGTTCTGCAGCCCGGTCGGCACGAGCTCTCGCTTGCGGCCGCCGAGGTACATCACGGTGAACGCGAGGGCCACCGACACCCACATGAGGATGATGACCTTGTTCACGGCGAAGGGCCCGCTGCCGAACAGCGTCGGCCACTCGATGACGTGGGAGATGGGCGGGAACTCCAACCCGAGGATCACGAGACGACGGCCTCCTTGTCAGCGGCGGGCTTGAGGCCCGGGAAGGCGAGCGAAGCGGACACGTAGCGGAGCTCCCACACGAGGAGCCCGAGGTGCGTGACCAGCACCGCGATGCCGAGGGCGGTCAGGTCGATCCACGATGCGTCGCGGACCGCGAACAGCACGGCGCACACGAGGCCCATGCGCACGGCGAAGCCGCCGAGGGCCATCGCCATGATCGTGTTGAGCGAGCGCTTGGCCGCCCAGGACAGGCCGGCGGCGGCGAGCAGCAGGTTCACGACGACGAGGCCGATGGCCACCGCGCCGGACGCGAGTCCCTCGATCCCCCAGATCGCCCCGCTCAGCACGAGGACGGCGGGAGCGAACCACACGCCGCGCCTGAGCATGTCGAAGGCCAGCTCGCGCTCGACCTCGGGGGCCTGCGGCGCGACCTGGGCGCGGTCGACCTTCGTCACCGAGTGCCCCTCGTGCCACCGGTGGGTGGGCGGTCGCCGAGCAGCCGGCGCTCCTCCTGGACCATCCGGTCCTGGTAGAGCCGGTAGTGCTTCCAGGCCACGTAGGTGAACGTGAAGAGGAAGAGGAACAGGAAGAAGCCCGGGAACGTGCCGAGCCGATCGTCGATCCACCAGCCCACGAGGGCGAAGATGGCGGGCGTCACCGCCAGCTCCACGGCCACCTCGAGCGCGGCGCCGAAGCCCTTGTTGAGCTCACGCTTGGCGGAGAGATCGAACACCGTCGTTCTTGCCCTCGAAACCCCTCGTGCCGGCCTTGCGACCGGCGCTTGTGAATGCATTCGCAATCTAGAACTCCGGGCGCGTCGCGAGCAAATCCGGCACACCGCCAGGCAGCGGCGGGACGTTAGCAACATCGCGAACCGAAGTTCTCCCCGTCGCGAACCTGACCGTTCGGCCCGCCGCGGCTGGACGTCGGGCACACCCTCCTCGCTAGGTTAGGGATACCTATCCCCCGGACTGGAGTGCGGAGTGCGACGTACCTCGAAGCTGCTGGCCCTGCTGCTCGCCCTCACCCTCGCCGCGGGAGCCTGCGGCGACGACGACTCGGCCGACGGCGAACCCGGCGCGTCCGATGCGGAGGCGAGCCTCGTCATCTACTCCGGGCGCAACGAGGAGCTCGTGGGCCCGCTGATCGACCGGTTCGAGGAGGAGAGCGGCTTCGAGGTCGACGTGCGCTACGGCGACACCGCGGAGATGGCCGCGCAGATCCTCGAGGAGGGCGACAACTCCCCCGCCGACGTGTTCTTCGGCCAGGACGCGGGTGCGCTCGGCGCGCTCGCCGCGGAGGGGCGGCTGCGCCCGCTGAGCCAGACGCAGCTCGACCTCGTGCCGGCCGGCCTGCGCGACGACGACGGCGACTGGGTCGGTGTGTCCGGGCGCTCGCGGGTCGTGGCGTACAACACCGACGCGCTCACCGACGCCGACCTCCCCGCGTCGATCCTCGACTTCACCGACCCGAAGTGGGACGGCAAGATCGGGTGGGCGCCCACCAACGGGTCCTTCCAGGCGTTCGTCACCGCGCTGCGCGTGCTCCAGGGCGAGGACGCCGCCCGCGCCTGGCTCGAGGGCATCAAGGCCAACGGGGCCACCAGCTACGACAACAACATCGCCATCATCGAGGCGCTCGCGGCCGGCGAGATCGAGGTCGGCTTCGTCAACCACTACTACCTCTACCAGTACCTGGCCGACGACCCCGCCTATCCGGTGGCCAACAAGGTCTACGGCGGCGGTGACATCGGCGCGCTCGTGAACGTCGCCGGGGTCGGCGTGCTCACCACCGCCGAGCACGACGACGAGGCGTCCGCCTTCGTCGACTTCCTGCTCTCGGAGGAGGCGCAGCGCTACTTCGCCGACGAGACCTACGAGATCCCGTTGGCCTCCGGCGTGGCTCCCCACGAGGGCGTCCCGACCCTCGACCAGCTGCAGCCCCCCGCCCTCGACCTGAACGACCTCGACGACCTCTCCGGCACGCTCGCGCTGCTGGCCGAGGTCGGGCTCGTGTAGGCGGGAGCACGCGGGCTGGCGATCTCGGGATCCCTGCCGCTCGTCGGCCGTCACGCCCGGCCGCTGCGGTGGGCGCGCGCTCGCCGACCGGCCCATCCGCTGCTGGCGCTCGGCGCCGTCGCCGTCGCCGCCCTCACGCTCCTCCCGCTCGGCTACCTCGTCGTCCGGGCGTGGGAGGTCGGGGCCGACCGCGTGTGGGACGTCGTCGGCAGCGCCCGGGTGCGGGAGCTGCTCTGGCGCACCCTCCTCCTGAGCGTCACCGTCACCGCCGGCTGCGCCGCCATCGCCGTGCCGGTCGCGTGGCTGACCGTGCGCACGGACCTGCCGCTGCGCCGCTTCTTCGCGGTCGTGACGGCGCTGCCGCTCGCCATCCCGACCTACGTCGGCGGGTTCGCCCTCATCGCCGCGCTCGGGCCGCGGGGCACGCTGCAGGGCTGGCTCGAGCCGTTCGGGGTGCACTCGCTCCCCCAGCTGTACGGGTTCCGCGGCGCGTGGCTCGTCCTCACGCTGTGCAGCTACCCGTACGTCCTGCTGACGGTGCGGAGCGCGATCCGCCACCTCGACCCGAGCCTCGAGGAGGCCAGCCGGATGCTCGGCCACGGCACGTGGACGACGCTGTTCCGCGTCGTGCTGCCGCAGCTGCGACCCGCGCTCGTGGCCGGCTCGCTGCTCGTCGCGCTGTACACGTTGGCCGACTTCGGCGCCGTGTCGATGCTGCGGTACGACAGCTTCACGCGGGCGATCTTCCTGCAGTACCGAGCCTCGCTCGACCGCTCCACCGCGGCCGTGCTGGGGCTCGTGCTCGTCGCGGTCACCGTCGTCGTGCTCAGCGGGGAGACCCTCACCCGCGGCCGGGCCGCCTACCACGGCGTCCACGCCGGCGCGGGCCGGCCCGCG